>CAZWOG010000001.1:0-15898 GCA_964635685.1 uncultured Dehalococcoidales bacterium
ATATCTGGGCGAGGAATCGGGGGACAGGGCGGATCTTATGGATGGCACTGAAGTGATCGGAGCGGCGCTTCGCACTAAACGGCGTGTGAGGCCGGTCTACGTTTCAATCGGGCACAGGATCGATCTAGACGAGGCGTGCCGCTGGGTGTTTGCTTGTTGCAGGGGATATCGTTTGCCGGAACCGACTCGATTGGCGCATCAGGCAGCGTCTGGGGTAGGCGGTTGACTGGCAGTCGTATGCTAAGGTCGGGATTAGTCTCTGTCGAATAGAGAGAAATCATCGGAAAGGATGTAGTAAATTTGCAGGAACAACGTAAGAGGCTTGAGGAATTAGCGGGGCAGATCTCTCATGTCATGGTGAGTCTTTGACATAGCAGGGAAGGAGCGAGAGATACATCAAATAGAGATGGAATCTTCCTCCCCCGCCTTTTGGCAGGACCAGGAGCGGGCTCAGATTGTTATGCGTCGCCTCGGCGATTTGAAAGGACAGGTAGATAGATGGAAAGGCTTGGAACGGAAGGTAAATGATTTATTAGGCTTAGCCGAGCTTTCTGCTGAAGAAGATGAGAGTTCCCTGCAGGAGGATATAGCTTCTGAGACAGAGAAGGCTTATGCAAGATTCGAGGAGATGGAAGTCGAACTCATGTTGGGCGGCGAATATGAGAAAGGCAACGCTTTCCTCGCGGTTCATGCCGGTGCCGGCGGGACGGAAGCCCAGGATTGGGCGGAGATGCTCCTTAGGATGTATCTCAGGTGGGCGGAGCGGCGCAGTTACAAAGCGTCTATAGTAGACACTTCTCCCGGTGAGGAAGCCGGTATAAAAAGTGCCCTTATAGAAATCGATGGCCTTTACGCCTATGGTTATCTTAAAGCTGAACGTGGTGTGCATCGCCTAGTACGCCTTTCACCTTTCGACGGCTCGCATTCCAGACATACATCGTTTGCACTGGTCGAAGTGATGCCTGAAGTTAATCGGGATGTTGATATACAAATAAATCCAGATGATCTGCGGATAGATTTGTTCAGGGCCAGCGGCCATGGAGGTCAATCCGTGCAGAAGACCAGCAGTGCGGTTAGGATTACTCATATACCAACCGGGACTGTGGCGGTGTGCCAGAATGAGCGTTCCCAGTATCAGAACAAAGAAATGGCAATGAAGGTGCTGCGGGCTCGTTTACTTGAGTTAGAGTTGGAGAAGCATGCTGAAGAGCAGGCAAAGCTCAAGGGGGAGCATGTGGCCGCAGGTTGGGGGAATCAGATCAGGAGCTATGTGCTTCATCCCTACAAAATGGTGAAAGATCACAGAACAGGGTATGAGACTAGCAATCCGAATGCTGTTCTCGATGGTGACCTGGATGATTTTATCTATGCGTATCTTAAACACAGTATAGGGAAATAATAATGAAATATTGCTTGGCTTTAGTCTTACTGGTTCTTGCTCTTGCGTTAGTCCCTTCTGGTCTGGCTAATGCCGATGGAGGTATAGAAGTTGTATCCAGCGATGCCCAGACCGATTTTCCTCAAAGCATTACCTTCAGCCTCGAGGCAAGAGCATCGACTGATATTACAGATGTAGATATTGAGTGTCAGGTGGTTCGGCGCAGTCTCGTATCGGTAAGTTGTCGTTCTGATGTAGCTTTTGATGCTGATGAGCATGTGATGGTCAGTTGGACTTGGGATATGCAAGACACGGGCGGCCTTCCGCCGGGAACGGAGATAGAGTACAGATGGCTTATCGAAGACGCCTCAGGAAATACTTATATAAGCCCTTATGTCAATGTAAGATATGATGATTTACGTTACAATTGGCGGTGTGTAATGAGTGACAATATTACCCTGTGGTGGTATGAGGGCGATTCATCCTTTGCACAGCAATTAATCGATGCTGCCGATGATGCGGCAAACAGGCTTACTGCCGAGTTCGAAGTATCCTTAGAGCAACCTGTCAATTTCTATATCTACGCTGATGCCTGGGATTTGCAGAGTTCTCTCGTGAATCCTGATATATGGACAGGCGGCCAGGCCTTTCCCGATTACGGTGCTGTCATGATCGGTATCGAGGTCGATGACCTTGACTGGGGCAAAAGGACGGTAGCTCACGAGTTGGGGCATTTGGTAGTCGGTCAGCTTGTTTACGGCCCCTTTGGATGGCTTCCTACCTGGCTCAGCGAGGGTATCGCCATGAATGCTGAAGGTGAGCTGGCAGAAAATTTTCAGGATAGCCTCGACAGTGCAGTATCGAGTGATAGGCTTTTTTCAGTGCGCAGCATTGCCAGCGCTTTCCCTGCCGATGCAACTGAGGCCATTCTCTGCTATGCTGAGAGCTCCCGCCTTGTGAAATTTCTTATAGATAATAATTATGGGAGTGAACAATTTTTACAGCTACTCGATTTGTTCAAGCAGGGTAGTACGGATGATGAAGCGCTGTTCCAGATTTACGGTTTTGATACCGACGGGTTGAATGAAAACTGGAGATCAAGCCTCAGATTGGGGCCACAGCCTACAGTAAACCCTACACCTGCTCCGTCTCCGGGAGGGAATGAATTTGTATTGGACGCCCCATATATTGCGCTGATTACTATAGTGGTGGTCTTATGTGTTCTGACAGTATTTTTAGGATTTACCCTTGTCCGTCGCTGGAGATGACGGCTTAGGGCGGCGCCGATATGTTTTTATTCCGACGTAGAACAGGCGATGAACTGCGGTAAAGTTGGTGCCTATCGCCAATATCCACAGTGTATATAACATTATAGTATCTGGTTTATTGGTGATGTCGCTTACCATCAGGCCGAGGGAAAGGATGCCTATACGCATCGTTCGCCTGAAAATACCTACTTCGGCATCCAGGTTTAACCCCTCAGCGCGTGCTCTTACATAGCTGACGAGAAGCGATCCCACGATGGTGGCGAATATAAGAAGGCATTCAATGGATACGTCGGGTTTCCATGCGTAGTACCACAACAGTCCGAATAATATGACTGCTTCCGAATAACGGTCTAGGGTTGAGTCCAGCAGCGCGCCGAATTTAGTAACCTTACCCGTCATCCGTGCCACCGCTCCGTCCAGCAGGTCAAAGATACCTGCGACAAGGATTAAGATGCCGCCGTAAAAGAAGTGCCCCTGCGATATAAGCCAGGCTACACCGAAATTAATGCAGAATCCGAATATGGTGAGCGTATTGGGACTTACGCCTGTCTTACCGACTATTCTACCAACCGGCTCGGCCAGGCTGTGCATTTTGTCACTAAATATTTGAGCTGGTCGCCACATATTTTAATCGCTATCTAGCATCTCAGATTAAGGATGCAATTATCTCCCACATTTTAACTCATTATGAATACAAATGTAATATTCGTTAATCGTTTTAGCAATATTTGGCCAGCTGTACTGCTCGGCTTTCTGACGGCCATGCATGCCCATCTCACGGCGTTTTGGTTCGTCTCTTAGAAGTCCGATAATAGCGTTAGCCAGCGCAGTGATGTCTTTTGGCGGCACCATGAGTCCTTCGACGCCATTGTTTATCAAGCTGGCGTATCCATCAATGGATGATGCAACTATCGACTTGGATGCAGCCATTGCCTCTAGTAATATAATACCGAAACTCTCTCCGCCTGTGGCCGGAGAGCAAAAGACGTCAGCTGTTTGGTAGTATGCTGGGAGATCCTCGTTGGGGACATAGTCTGTAAAAACCACGTCTGTAAGCGCCATTTTTTTTGCTATATGCTCGTATTTCTGCCTGGTTTCCGGGCCTACTATAACGAGTCGTGATTGTGGCACCTCCCGTTTTATCAACGGGTAGGCCTCCAGGAGGAAATTGAGTCCTTTTCGTTTCTCGGCACGGCCGACAAACAGTATATTCAGTTTACCGTCGCGCAGCTTCTCGATAGGGGGCAGTGGGGTGGAGAAGCGTTTGAAATCTATCCCGTTGGGTATGATATTGTATTCGGCCGGGAAGTACCTGCTGATGAACCTCTTAGCAGGCTCGGATACGGCTATCCTGCCGTGCAGCTTATTGAAGGCACCTTGAAATAGCGGGCTGATGAGATGGTATGGGATTCTGGTCTTTTGGAAGGCATGAAAGGTGCCGATATTAATGGTTTTCGAGTGGTGTAATATGGTCAGGGGCAGTGTTGAATATAGTGGATCATGTAAATGAATGATATCGAACTCCTCTCGTTCTAGAGCCGCTTTTACTGGTGAGGAGAGCATGGGTGATAGAGTGATTCTGGCAACTGAACCGGCTGATGGTATGGAAACAGGCTTACCTATGGTGATAATATTTTTATTCTCTAACAGGTCACTGCGTCCAGATGAGGACGTGATGATTATTACTTCATGGCCTATTTTAAGGAGTTCTTTATAGAGGAAAGTGATGTGATTTGCTACACCGCCCGGATGGGCAAAATCATATGGACAAACAAGCGCGATTTTCATTTTACTAGAGACCTGGCAGCATTTTTTATCATGCCACGGAAGAAGAAGCTCCTGCTTTTACTCTGCTGTTTGAGGATTTGCATGAGGCCGATTTCGAAGTAGCTTGGAGTATGCCCTTTCATGGGCATTGTAGTCCTTTCGAGAATGCTCCTGCGAAAATCTTCTGCAGTCCGGCCAGGAAACAAAGTGAGGCCGCTGCTTATCGAGATAAGGAAATGGGCATCACTACTGCCTGTTTCAGCCAGCTTATACGTCTCGTTGATCTTTTTTGCTCTGTGGTTGGAGATCCTGCCCATAATTGTGGCGTTGAAGGTCTCTATGCCATCGAAATAGATTTCTGGATCACCTGTGCGCATAATAGTTTCCATATCTTTGTGGTTAATGCTTTCGCTAAAGGGGCTCATTGGGTGTGGTGCGATACAAAGGCCGCCTTGAGCATGAACGGCGGCGATGGTATCTGTTAGGTGTTGATTATTTGATACCGGCTTTTCCAGAAATAGCGCTAGTAAATGGCCTTCCTGTGTGTTGAGCTCCATGCCAACTATAACTTCAAACGGATAGTTATGCTTAGCGGCCAGTTCTCGGGCTTCGTAACTCCCTGAGATTTCTCCATGGTCCGTTACGGCGATAATATCCAGATCGCCCCTTTCCGCTACGAATTCTAGAATCTCAGCTACGCTAGCCATGCCGTCGCTTGCAGTGCTATGTATATGTATATCCGCCGCCCCGAACCCGTTTCTACCTGCCAGCCCCTGCAGCGGGAGGTGCATTTTATTTTGCCTGCCTATTAGGTTTTCCTCTAATGTAGAGGTGCCGAAAATATTATTGTGCATGATACATTATTTGCTGTTTCCCGAGATATACTCTTCGGTTAGCCTTCTAGCTTCGGCGTCTGTATATTGTACCGGGGGTGATTTCATGAAATATGAGGATGGCCCTATCAGAGGTCCAGAGATGCCGCGATCCCTTGCTATCTTGCAGCATCTTATGGCATCAATCACCACCCCGGCAGAGTTGGGGCTATCCCACACCTCCAGTTTTACCTCAATAGTAAGAGGGACATCGCCGAAAGTGCGTCCTTCCATTCGAATATGACAGAATTTTCTATCCTCAAGCCAGGGAACGTAATCACTTGGTCCTACATGTATGTCTTTCTCTGGTATCTTGTAATCCAGTTGTGATGTAACAGCATTTGTTTTAGATATTTTCTTGGATTCCAGGCGTTCACGTTCCAGCATGTTGAGAAAATCAGTATTGCCTCCGAAATTAAGTTGATAGGTCCGTTCCAGCTTTACGCCTCGTTCTCTAAAAAGATTGGTAAGAATGCGATGCACAATGGTTGCTCCAACCTGACTTTTTATATCGTCTCCTATTATAGGAAGGCTGCGTTCTTTGAAGCGTTCCTGCCAATATTTCTCACGGGCAATGAATACAGGGATGCAATTGACAAAACCACAACCTGCCGTTAAAACTTGTTCGATATACCATTTTGTAGCCTCTTCGCTGCCGACAGGGAGGTAGTTTAAAACAACATCGGTCTTAGTAGACTGTAGTATTTCAACGATATTGGCGGTTGGTCCGGGCGCCTTGGTGATTATTTGGGATAAGTACTTTCCCAGTCCATCGTGTGTCATGCCGCGGGCTACTTTAACTCCTGTCCGCGGTACTTGGCAAAACTTATGTGTGTTGTTGGGATAAGTATATATTGCTGTAGCCAGGTCTTTACCAACTTTGTTTTTATCGATATCAATAGCAGCTACAAATTCGATGTCTCTTATATGGTAGCCTCCTAGATTGATATGCATCAGCCCAGGTATTTGCTCACCCTCTTTAACATCTTTATAATAATGGACTCCTTGTATAAGAGAAGAGGCACAATTTCCGACACCGATTATCGCTACATTTATCTTGCTCAAATCTTTCTCCTATCCTATAATAGCATTTTAGCGTGGAGGTTGATAATGCTATATGATTTTCATACTCACTCTACTCTTAGCGATGGTTCCCTTTCCCCTATGGAATTAATATATCGTTCTCTATCAAATTCTTATAAAGGCATTGCAATTACCGACCATGCCAGCATTGGCTATCTTGACCGTATCGTCCGGGAGATTGCCTCCGATTGTGCCCTCGCCAGGGCTAAGTGGCCAATCAACGCAATCCCCGGTATTGAGCTTACATATGTACCTCCTGCTGCAATCCACGAGGTTGCCAAGCGGGCTAAGGAACTTGGAGCTTGGCTGGTTGTTGTTCACGGTGAAACCATCGTCGAACCAGTGGAGAAGGGTACTAACAAAGCAGCGCTCTCATGCCCATACGTTGATATTTTAGCACATCCAGGCCTCATCACAAAAGAGGAAGCACAACTTGCTGTCTCAAACGGGATTTTTCTTGAGATTAGTGCTAGGAAGGGGCATTCCCTTACAAACGGTCACGTCGTACGCTTAGCACTGGAAACGGGAGCAAAACTTCTCCTTAATTCGGACGCCCATGATCCAAGTGATATTCTGACTCTATCTTTCGCTCGACAGGTAATCATGGGAACCGGTCTCACTGAAGCTCAATGCGATAAGATTATGGTTGCTAACACTCAAGCCTTTGTGGAGGCCCTTTTGAAGAAAAATCTGCCTTGAGAGAAGCTTCCTCGGATGTTTGAGGACGATAACTAAGCCTTCCCGATGCGAAAAACTTTAGTGCCGCATTTCGGACAGAGGCCTTTCGTCGCTGGCCTTCCGTTCTTCAGTGTAACCTTCTGCGCGTTCTTTACTTCGATTTTCTTCCTGCACTTAAAACAGTATGCCTGCATTCGGTTCACCCCCTTTTAATCCTGTTGCACTATAACCCCAATCTAAATATGTGTCAAGTATTTCAGCAATGATAACCGTTATTTTATTCGTTATGGAATACTTTCTCTGGCTGCCATATCGCCGTATCCGGCAGTGATCGCAGTACCGCTAGGAATCGGCCATCGCTTGAGTAGGCGCGGCAGCGGGTTTCTGTATGATCTGTGGAATATGGTATGGTACGACCGTTCAGAATAGCGCGTTCTTGTTCTGGTGTTACAATTACTGCAATCCAGTCATTTATTACGATGTCCATTGGATATAGCAGTTCCTGCCAGTATTCGTGGGTGAAAGCATCCTCAATTTGTGGCAGGCTGACGCTGTCCTCGATGTTAAAAGGCCCATACTTTGTGCGTATTAATGCGGAGATATGGGCTCCGCAACCTAGAAATTGGCCGATGTCATGGGCGATGGAACGTATGTATGTCCCTTTACCGCATTCAACCTCGATGATCAAACAAGGCGGGTTCCACTCAATGAGTTCCAGACGATATACTATGACTTCTCTCGCATTGGCCTCCACTTTAATTCCTGCTCGAGCAAGTTCATATAGGCGTTTCCCCTGGTGTTTCAGTGCACTGAACGAAGGCGGCTTCTGCATTATCTTACCTGTGAGGGTGGGAAGTATTTCATTAACCTGTGCTTTCGTGACATACGAGGGGTCTTTTTGTTTAACTACAGCCCCCTCGGAGTCGTAAGTGTTAGTGGATATGCCTAATGTTATCTCGGCAATATAGGTCTTATGGGTTTCCATAAGGAAGGAGCTCATCCTCGTGGCTTGTCCCAGGCATATTGGCAAGACCCCGGTAGCGATAGGGTCTAATGTGCCGGCGTGGCCGACATGGCGTTGTTTGCTGAGATGCTTAATAAAAGAGACAATATCCTGTGAGGTTCTGGCGGGGGGTTTGTTGATGTTTAGGATACCGTTAATCGTTGCTGCTGTTTTCTTCGTTGCTGACATTTCCTAATAAACTGAGTATGCGAGCGCCCTGCTCAATAGATTCGTCTTTATAGAAGATTAACTGGGGGGTATGTCTTAACGACAGGCGTCCCCTCAGCTCGTGATAGAAAAATCCAGATGCTGAAGCTAGCCCATCCATAGCCTTCTTTTTCTCTTCATCGCTGCCCATGATGCTTATATAGATCTTTGCAAATTGCAGGTCGGGTGTTGTTTCTACACGTGTTATCGATAGAAAGCAACTTAATCGTGGGTCCTTGGACTGACGTCGTATAAGGTCGCTTAATTCCTCCCGTATAAGGGTATTCAGGCGTTCGGTGCGTCTGCTCATTACCTGGCTTCCTTTACGTAAGACTCAATAACATCGCCTTCCTCAAAGGCTGTGAATCCTTCGACACCTATACCGCATTCGAATCCACCTGTAACTTCTTTAACATCGTCCTTGAATCGTTTCAGGCTGCTGATGTTGGAATTATAGATACTTGCACCTTTACGTAGTACTCTAGCCATCGAGCCCCGTGTAATCTTGCCATCGGTGATGTATGCTCCGGCCACGGTCCCCGCTTTTGTGCTAAATACGGCCCGCACTTCGGCATGCCCTTCCACCACATCGACGTAAGTAGGCTCCAGTAGCCCCTTCATCGCCTTCTCTACGTCATCTACGATATTGTAGATGATATCGTATGAGCGCATGTCTATGCCCTCTTTATCAGCGAGCTTAATTGCTCCGGTCTCCGGGCGCGCATTGAATCCAATGATAATTCCTTTGGAAGCAAGAGCTAACAGAACATCTCCTTCGGTAATACTGCCACTGTCGGCATGAAGTATATTTACTTTTACCTCTTCTGTATTTAAACGCTCCAGGGATGTCTTTATCGGATCTATACTGCCCTGGACATCTGTTTTAAGTATTATATTGAGCTCTTTCAGTTCTCCTTCACGCACCTGTGAAAATAAGTTGCTCAGGCTTATTTGCTTCGCAGCGCTTCTCTCCACCTTCTTCTGTTCATGGCGCTTCATGGCCAGGGTATGCGCCTCTTTTTCCGTGTTTGTGACGGTAAAAATATCTCCCGCTTGAGGCACGCTATCCATGCCCAGTATCTCGGCCGGGCTCGAAGGCTCTGCCTTTCTGAGGTGTTTACCTTTATCGTTGAAAATCGCCTTTACTTTGCCCCATGTATCGCCCACAACAAAGGGATCACCTACTTTTAATGTCCCGGCTTCGATGAGTACTGTTGCCACCGGTCCTTTAGTCTTGTCCAACTGTGCCTCGATAACTACGCCGACAGCGCGACGGTCGGGATTAGCTTTTAGCTCTTCGACCTCTGCGACCACGAGCAGGTTTTCAAGAAGCTCGTCGATGCCCTCATTTTTCTTGGCTGATACAGGTACGCATACTACGTTGCCGCCCCATTCCTCTATGACAACTCCGTGATCTGCCAGTTGCTGTTTCACACGCTGCGGGTTGGCTTCAGGTTTGTCCATTTTATTAATTGCCACGACGATCGGTACATCGGCGGCGCGTGCGTGTGCGATGGCCTCGAGTGTCTGTGGCATAACGCCATCGTCTGCTGCTACAACTAAAACGGCGATGTCTGTGACCTGGGCGCCGCGCGCCCGCATTTTTGTGAATGCTTCGTGGCCCGGAGTATCGAGGAAAGTTATTTTCTGGCCATGCACTTCTACCTGGTATGCACCTATATGCTGTGTGATCTCACCTGCTTCCGTTGCGGCTACATTTGCCTTGCGGATGGCGTCAAGGAGTTTGGTTTTGCCGTGATCGACGTGCCCCATGATAGTCACCACGGGGGGACGAGGCTTTAGAAGGTTCGGGTCTTCCTCCAGGAAGCGGCGTGACCGTTTGCGCTTGGTTGATGCGGAGGACGCGGGTCGTTTTTCAGCTGCTACCTCATAGCCGAAGCTGGTTACCAGGTTTGCTGCCATATCGAAGTCGATAACCTGATTAATATTGGCCATGATGCCGTTACGCATCAACTGCTTTATCATATCGATTGGGCTTACCCCGACCAGATCGGCTAATTGCTTAACTGTAATGGAAACAGGCAGCTTGATTACAGGTTTCTCGTCCCTGCTTTTAGAATGTGAGGACTCTGCGTGTGAAGTTGTCTTAACTTGTTTACCGGAGCTCTTTTTTAATCCATCCCTTGCAGACATATGACCCCACTATCTAGACAACGTCTCTCCGAATCGGGTCAGCTCATCTTTCACTTCTTTGCTGATATTCATCCGCAGAGACAGGCCTAAACGATCCTTTTTAAGTCCTCTTTCCCAACAAGCCTTAGATTTGCAAAGATAAGCACTGCGTCCTTGATGTCTCCCTGAAGGTTCGATTGCGACACCATCGCTTTCATTCCCTATTATGCGAATAAGCTCATCCTTAGGTTTGACCTGGCGGCACCCTATACAGGTGCGTTCTGGCACATGTTTTTGGCGCAGATTGTGTCTACTAACATCCATGGGAAACAACTCTACTTCTTATTATGGGCTGTCGTCAAGTTTGTCAGTTCCATCTGGCCCCTTCTTACCCTTTGTCTTTCCCTTCGTCTGTTTTTTTAATTTTTTTGGGGGCTTGCTGGCACTTTCAACGAAGATGTCATCTTCCAGAACTACAGCATTGTTATCAACAGCCTCTACTGCTGCTTGCTCTCCCTCAGGCTTGGCATGTAAATCAAGGTGGAAATCGTCATCATATATTGGTATGTCCGCTGCGCGGCGAGGCTTCGGCTTAGGCGCTGCCTTTACCACGTCCTCTTTTACTTGAGTTTTCTTTCCCTTCTTCCCCCTCTTCTCTATCTTTACACCTCGGCCGGGAAGAATATCCTCTGCGAAGCGTATAACGGGTTTCTGCGATCCAACACGGGAGACGGGAGCTTCTTCCTCCGGCTCCTCCTCATATTCGATCTCCGGTTCTTCTGGTTCGAGCAGCTCCGGCTCTGCCTCTTTCTCGAGGTTGATTATATCTACGAGTTCCTCCTCTTTCTTCGCTACAGGTGCGGCCTCAGGCTTCTCTGCTTTATCGATAGCCTTAGGTTCAGCTGCTTTCTTCGCGCGGGCCTTCCGTTTAGCTGGTGGTTCCTGCACTGTCTTGGTGGCAGGCGCCACTTCCATGACTTTTTTCTCTGTAGCTTTTTTCCCTTCTCTCTCGAGGGCAGCCTTTTCCGCCTCAGCTATGGATGTGCTCTTAATATCTATACGCCAACCGGTAAGCTTGGCTGCGAGCCTTGCGTTCTGTCCCTCCCTGCCGATGGCCAGCGATAATTGCCTATCGGGGACTATAACTACAGCAACCTTTTCCTCATTGTTGACAGTAACGCTCTCAACCTGGGCCGGGCTCAGGGCGTTGGCGATGAAGGCCGATGAATCGGCATCCCACTGTACGACATCTATCTTTTCACCATTGAGTTCGTTAACTATGTTCTGGATGCGAATGCCGCGTAGGCCGACGCAGGAGCCGATCGGATCAATGCCCTCCTGCCGGGCGGCTACTGCGATCTTGCTGCGCTGCCCTGCTTCTCGGGCAATAGCTTTAAGTTCTATAGCACCCTGGTGCATCTCCGGCACCTCGAGCTCAAGAAGCCGGCGCAGCAGGTTGCGGTGTGTACGTGATACTATAACCTGCGGGCCTTTAGCACTTCGATGTACACCTAAGATATAAACTTTCACCCTCTGGCCGGTGCGGTAATGCTCTGTACGCACCTGTTCCGTGGAGGGGAGTATAGCCTCTGTTCTGCCGAGGTCCAGGGTGATCTGTTTGGGTTCGATACGCTGGACTACACCTGTGACGATCTCGTTCTCACGGTCCGAGAATTCTTCAAATACGATTTCCCGCTCTGCCTCACGCAAACGCTGAAGCACAACCTGCTTTGCGGTCTGTGCTGCAATACGCCCGGCGTTTTGAGGGGTAGCCTCTATCATGATTTCCTCGTCCAGCTGAGCGTATTTATTTATCTTCCGCGCATCCTCCAGTGATATCTCGCGGATAGGATCTGTCACCTCTTGTACCACAGTCTTCCCAGCGAAGACGGCTACCTGCCCTGTTTCTTGATTGATCTTTGCCGATACATTTTGAGTGGGCATGAAGTTGTTTTTACGGAAGGCAGAGGCCAAGGCATTTTCGATTGCCTCCAGCACTACTTCCTTGGGCAGATTTTTTTCTGCGGCGAGCTGGGTTATTGCGAGCATAAATTCGCTTTTTGTCTTACCCAAAGTACCCTCCTAATGAAAAAAGTGGGAAACAAGACCCACTTCCTTCAAGCTCGTTATATCGACATTATTCAAGTCTAGTTCGGGGCGAGCTCAATCAAAGAACTAGTATATCATGAAATATATCTTCATGCAATACCAATTATTTTTAGGGAATGGATTAGTTTCTTTCGATTAAGGAAAGAGGCTTTTGGTCCAAACCCCCTGTTATCCCCCATACTTTGGGGGATATAAAAAACTGGGGGACACCCCCAAACCCCTGGCAGGAGAGAAATCTCCCGCACCTCTTTGTCAGCTGTCATTGCGAGGAGCGTAACGACGCAGCAATCTTATTGCTTGTGTGGAGTAATGTAGCGAAAGATTGCTTTGCTTTGCTCGCAAAGGCAGGGTTAAGATGTTGGGGTGGCTATCGCGGGAACAGCATACTGCGCAGCTTCTCCACTACGCCTTCGAGCGGCAGGATAGAGGCATTCTTTTCGCGGCGTTGTTTGACCTCGACGCTGGTGTTCTTGAGCGTGCGGGGGCTTATCACCACCCGCAGCGGCATGCCCAGCAGATCGGCATCGTTCAGCTTCACGCCCGGGGATTCTAAACGATCGTCGTACAGCACCTCGATACCGGCGTCGGTGAGTTCTT
Source organism: uncultured Dehalococcoidales bacterium (assembly GCA_964635685.1). Taxonomy (GTDB): domain Bacteria; phylum Chloroflexota; class Dehalococcoidia; order E44-bin15; family E44-bin15; genus JAYEHL01. The sequence continues at coordinate 13,096 of CAZWOG010000001.1, forward strand.
TATACAGCTTATCGGTGGCTTTCAGCATTTCCGCGTTGTCGATTGATAGCGGGCACAAGTAGATATGGTACGGGGCAATAGCCACAGGCCAGATTATGCCTTTCTCGTCGTTGTTCTGTTCTATAGCAGAGGCCAGTAGACGTCCGATGCCTATTCCATAGGTGCCCATAATTATGGGACGGGATACGCCGTCGCGGTCGAGGTAGTTGGCCCCCAGGCGCTCTGTGAATTTAGTACCGAGCTTAAAGACATGTCCTACCTCAATACCTTTAATGGCGGTCAGGGCTGCGCTGCATTTTGGGCAATGGTCACCTGCTTTTGCGTTTGCGATATCCGTTATCAGGTCGACTTGGAAATCGCGGGGGTAGTTGGCGTTTTTTATATGTTTGTCTGGTTTGTTGGCTCCGGCTACAAAGTTTGTGCCCATTGTTATCGAATCGTCGGCGATTCGTTTGACGCCCTTTACCGCTATCGGTGAGGCGTAGCCTGCCACCAGTCCCGCCTTTACCAGTTCCTCATCAGTGGCCAGGCGCAGCTCATGGCAGCCGATGGCGTTCCTGAGCTTGATCTCATTTACCTCGATATCGCCTCTGATGGAGACGAGAACGATATCGCCATCGCAGTTGTAGAACACGGCCTTGAGTGTCTGGCCCGGCTTGATGTGCAGGAAGTTCGCCACCTCCTCGATGGTCTTCATACCCGGTGTCGAAACCTCCTCCATCGGCAGCGGCTGGCCCGCATCGCTTCTTGGCTTTACGCTCTCCGCCTTTTCAACGTTTGCAGTATAGCCGCAGCTGGGACAATTTATGATAGTGTCTTCGCCACTATCGGCGATGACCATGAATTCGTTCGATTCCTTGCCGCCTATAGCCCCGCTGTCGGCTTCTACGATGAGGAATCGCAGACCGCATCGTTCATAGATTCTCTTATAAGCTTCGACTACTTTAGGGAAGATTTCGTTCAGCGACTCGACGTCGGTATGGAAACTGTACATGTCCTTCATGCCGAACTCGCGCACGCGCAGCAGTCCGCCGCGCGGACGAGGCTCGTCGCGGAACTTGGTCTGTATCTGGTACAGGATGAGCGGCAGGTCGCGGTAGCTCTGCACCTGGTGGCGAACCAGCGATGTAATGACCTCCTCATGTGTTGGGCCCAGAGCCAGCGTGCGATCGCGGCGGTCGTTCAAAGTAAAAAGGTTTTCGCCGAATGCCAGGTCGCGTCCGGTCTCTACCCATATCTCGAATGGCTGGAGCGCCGGCATCAATAGCTCCTGTGCGCCGATGGCGTTCAGCTCTTCACGTATGATGCCTTCGATTTTCTGGATGGAGCGCAGGCACATCGGCATGTAGCTGTAAACGCCGGATGCCAGCTGGCGGATCATGCCGGACTTGAGCAGGAGCTGGTGGCTTGCGTTCTCTGCCTCCGCCGGCGTTTGCCGGAGCGTCTTACCGAAAAGCTGTGATACCTTCATAATACAGTCCTTCTATGTTTCAACTATCTTCTCTTTTTTATTTGCGAACAGTGCCTTCGGGTCGGTGTAAGCGATAATTACGCAGAGCATGACAATGACGCCGATGGACAGCATGGCTAGCGCTATTATCACTTTAACGAAACTGAGTGGCAATCTGAGCAAGGTTTTCATGATGAATCCTATTATAAATGCTGGAGGGTTAGATTTCTATGGAGGGTGATGAAGATAATACTTTGCTTCGAATGTAGGGTGGGCCCGCCCTACCGCTTGCGGTGTCTTAAAACCCGCTGCCAGAACGCGTGCTCGGCTTCGAGCAGCCGTTTAATGTAACCGTCATCTCGCGCTACGGCGATATGAACCTCCGGGCGGCTCGGCAGATAGCACCAGAAGTCGATTTCATGCAGTCCGGTAACGGCCAGGATATGCTGCAACTGCCCGAAGTAATAATCAGGAACCTCTCGAGTAGCTGCGGACTTGCGATATACGCTTTCCCCGCACTTGATCTCAACCACCGTGCTTCCGTCGGCTGCCAGCCCGTCGACGCTTGCCCGCAGCCATTCATACCTAGTGCTTTGCAGGCAGGCGGCTGCGATGCGAATGCCGAATTTGCGTTCGTAACATTTTCGCGCCTCTGGCTCAAGCCCGGCGCCGCGAGCCATAGCGGCGTTGGGGTCGTACACTTTCCCCGTGCACTTCTCTCGCAACAGATAATCCACGCTCTTCCATGGGTTCTCGCCCATGATCGCTGGGGCATCGGATGCGCCTATGCCCTGGCTGCGCCATTCGAGCCAGGCGGGTGTGTTCTGTTGAAGGTTTACGATTGTGTAGTGGGTGTTATTCATATCGTTTCTCTAGTCTACCATAATCGTCGTTGCCTGAATTGATCGGGCGTTCCTGGAATATCAACTCAGTCAACCCCCTTTATCCCCCAATCATGGTCCTTCCCATTTCGGGAAGGATTCCGCGCTTAAAATTCTCTTATTTTTTACGAAAATCGTTGCTTAAAATTTGAAGTGCACGAAAATCCGGCCGTGGTTCTTGTCGTCTTTCTCCAACCGATGATACAGCTTCTTTATCTCCGTCTGCATCAGGAAGCGTATAACGTGCTTTTTCAGCTGGCCGCTGCCCTTGCCGGGGATGATTTCAACCAGAGCGATTTTATTGTCCACAGCCTCGGTGATGACCCTGTTCAACTCTGTATCGATAGCGAGGCCCTTGTTATAAATGTCGTGCAAATCCAGTTTGATTTTTGCCATTAAAGCTTCCCTTAAGGATTCAACCCCCTGTATCCCCCAATCATGGTCCTTCCATGAGAAGATTCCATGGAAGGAT
>CAZWOG010000002.1:0-15568 GCA_964635685.1 uncultured Dehalococcoidales bacterium
GCGCAATTTGCGCAGCCCAACTACGTGTCCCAGGTGGATGTCGGGGCGGCTCGGGTCGAATCCTTGCTTCAAGCGCAACGGCCGCCCGCATTCGAGCAGCTTGATCATCTCATCTTTCATGATGATGTCGGCTACGCCTCTTTCCAGAAGGCGCTTTTGTTCTTCTCTGGTCGGCTTTCTTACGTGTTCCATATTCACTTACCTGCTATCTGTTCCAGAACGCTCTAACAACAGCTTCGCCAGTTCCACGTCTTTGGAAAGCTGGGCCTTTAATTCCTCCGGACCGGGGAACTTCATTTCGTCGCGCAACCGGTCTACGAGCTCAATGGTCAGCTCCTGTCCATAGATGTTGCTGCTGAAATCCATGATGTGGACCTCGATAAGGCGGTGTTCGCCTCTGAATGTCGGGCGCACTCCGATGTTCAGCACGGCGTTGTAACGATGTTTATCGAGAATTGCGTAAGCCGCGTACACTCCGTCGGCGGGCAAGGCCTGCTCTTCTTCTGGTATCAGGTTTGCTGTAGGATATCCCAGCGTTTTGCCGCGCGAATCGCCGTGCTCCACCTGGCCATTTAATGTAAATCGGCGCCCCAGAAATTTATTGATTTTACTGATTTCGCCGCGGGCCAGCGCACCTCGAATGGCTGTGCTGCTGACTACTTCACCCTGGTGCAATAGCGGCGGCACAACCTCTATTCCAAATCCCAGTTCTGCACCTAAAGACCGGAGTGAATGGATATTCCCTTCTCTTCCCCTTCCCAGGGCGAAGTCAGGTCCGACCACCAGTTCACGCATTTTTAGGTATTGCATCATGAACTTGATATATTCATGGGCGCTCAACCTGGCAAGCTCGTGTGTAAATGAGAGCGTTACCACATAAGAAACGCCCAGAGTTTTTAACAGTTTTACGCGTTCTTCGATACTGGTTATAAACGTTATATGACTTTGGCGTCCTAATATCAATCGCGGGTGATGTAAGAAGGTCACAACGACGCTGTCAAGATTCTTTTCGGCGGCCTTCTCTTTAACTTTGTTGATCAGAAGCTGGTGTCCCAGGTGGACTCCATCAAATACACCGATTGTGAGCGCGGTACTGCGCTTCGGCGATACTAGAGCCAGTTCTTCTTCGACAAGCATAGTGTCCTCAGATAGCATTTGTCTATTCTACGGGATGCTGCGTCCAACGGATGAGGCTACCGGTGTAACCTGTGTCATGAGCCGGTTAAAGTTCTCAAAGGTGAGCGATTGTGCACCATCCTTCAAAGCGGCATCAGGCTGGGGATGGACTTCCACCATCAATCCGTCTGCTCCGGCAGCTACAGCGGCCAGCGCCATCGGCGTTACCAGATACCATTTCCCCGTTCCGTGGCTCGGATCGGCAATAATGGGCAGGTGACTGAGTTTCTTGATAATTGGGATTGAATCCAGATCCATTGTATTGCGGGTATAGGTTTCAAACGTTCTTATGCCCCTGGCACACAGGATCACCTTGTTGTTTCCCTGGGAGAGGATGTATTCGGCGGAGAGCAGCCACTCCTGGATCGTTGCTGCCAGTCCCCGCTTCAGCATCACCGGCTTCTTGCTTTTACCTATCTCATCAAGAAGGAAGAAGTTCTGCATACTGCGAGCACCCACCTGAAGGATGTCGGCATATTCTGAAACCATATCGACGTCTTCAGGGCTCATCACCTCGGTGATGACCGGCATGCCTGTTTCCTTGCCGGCCTTTTCTAAAAGCTTCAAGCCCTGCTTGCCCATGCCACGGAAGCTGTACGGCGACGTGGATGGTTTGTAGGCTCCACCGCGCAGGATATTAGCCCCTGCCGCCTTTACAGCTTGGGCAATGGACATTAACTGTTCCTCGCTCTCTACTGCACAGGGGCCTGCTATAATGGCCAGTTTGTTACCGCCGATAGTCACATTGCCGATCTTGATGGTGGTATCTGCGGGCTTGAATTCCCTGCTGGCGAGTTTATAAGGCTTGCTTATGGGAACGACATCATCGACATGAGGCCATGTCTCCACTGTGTCCTTTAGTTCGGGATAGGTCTGTCCCACTATGCCGATTACAGTACGTTCCACTCCTTGCGATACATGGCCGGTGAAGCCCATCTGACTGAGCCGGGCAAGGATTTCTACTATATCCTTTTCCGAATGTCCCTGCTGCATTACAATGAACATTCGCTATTCCTCCGCGGCCTTTATACAGTCGTTATCGTTAGACCTTAGATCAGCGGCTCCTTTGAGATAAATGTGTTTTATTTCATCAGGTTTCTTGTTGGTGTTGAACAAGATCAGGATACGTAAGCAGGATTGCAGGCTGTTTGGAACATTTATCTCGCGACTGCAAAGAAGAGGTATGTTTAAGATCCTCATCTCCCTGGCCGCTTTCGCCGGGAACGCTGCGTTTAAGTCCTCGGTGGCGGTGAATATAATACTCGCCATATCGTCTTTATCGATATCGTTTGCTTTAATCATCTCGCGGAGCAGTGCTTTTGTCGATGCATATATGCATTCCTTAGTATTGGCGTCGACTGTTGTTGCCCCGCGGATACCACGGCATTTCATGATTGTAACCTCTTCTGAGTATAAAATAGGGTAAAAACTAATATGATATTATCATAAATACCAGAGCAATGGAATTATAGACGAAGTGGGCGAAGATACAAGGCCAGATAGACTTTGTTTTGTTGTAAAGCCATGCTAAAAGAAGTCCGAGGATAAAAATAGGTACCAGGGAGCCGGGCTGCAGGTGGGCCAGTGCGAAAAGAAGTGCGCTGATAAATACCCCCCAACTATATCCATATCGCTTATTAATACCCGGTAACATGAAACCACGGAAGAACAGCTCTTCGACTGCCGGTGCCACAACCACAGCGAATAAACCGAGTATAGCCCAGTTATACCATGTGCCTACGAATTCGGATGGCAGCGATGACGGTGAATCTGCTCCCGTCTGTGTAAGTATCCAGTCATATAGAGCGCTAACGGCTATGCCCATGAGTACAACTGCTAAGCCGAGCATCACTCCTTTGGCATCGGTAGGGCGGAAGCCCAGCGCACACCATCCGCATCTGTATTTACGAACGCTGAAGAGCCAGATGGCAAGTACCATCGTTGCATAAAGCGGTATTCCGGCGATGGTGAGGATGAACCAACTTTCAAGGACCCAGTCGGAGCCTGATGCTACGATAAGAACAAGTAACGCTATTATGAGCCCCAGGATTACTATTGTGGCCACGAGTGTAAGGAGTGTTGCTTTCCCAACGTCGCCTATGGTCCAGGGGATTGCTTCGGGGCTCGCATTGGGCTGAAGGTTTTCTTCCATCATATCTCAGTATACGGTAGCGGCGCCTCCGCTGTCACACCTTCCTGAATCAGGCGTTCGATTTCATCGCTGCTCATTCCCAGCAGTTCGCTGAACACGTACCGATTGTGCTCGCCAAAGCACGGGGCGGGCCGCTCGATGCGGCCGGGCGTGCGGCTCATCTTCCATGAAATGCACGGCATGATATGTTTACCTGCTTCCGGATGCTCGACCTCCTCGAAAAATCCGCGCTCTCTTAGATGTGGATCGTCGACCAGTTCGGCTGCATTCAGCACGGCGCCCGCCTTAATGCCATGCGCTTGCAGCATCTCTGCAAGCTCGATATTGTAATAGTCGATGGTCCACTTCTCAATCGTTTTATCGATCTCATCGTGGTTCGCTAGCCTCCCATCGAGATTAGCGAATCGCTCGTCTCTGCTCCACCGCGGATCGCCCATAACGTGGTATAGCGCTTGCCATTCTTCGTTGCAAGATGCCGCGATGACGATCCAGCTATCATTTCCCTTTGTGCGGTAGCATCCGTGCGGCGCCATTCTCGTGTGTTGGTTGCCCCGGGGCTCAGGTATCCTTCCGTTCATAGTGTAGTCCATAATCGCTTCGCTGAGCAGGGGCGTCAGCGCCTCCCGCATCGACAGGTCGATATATTGCCCGACGCCTTTGACTCGCCGGTAACGTAAGGCTGCCATAATGGCGAAGGCGGCGTGCAGCCCTGCGGCGGCGTCGGCATAGGCCACTCCCGGCTTGAGCGGCGTGCCGTTTCTATATGCAGTGAGCTTGGACATGCCGGCCATGGCTTCGATGCTTTCGCCGTAGGCAACGCAGTCGCGGTAGGGGCCGTCCTGTCCGTATCCCGAGATCGAGGCCACTATTATCTGGGGATTCGTTTCCCTCAGCACCGCGTATTCGAGCCCGAAGTTGCTCATAACCCGCGGGGAGAAGTTCTCCACTACCACGTCGCTGATCTCAACCAGACGTTTAAATACTTCGACTCCGCGCGGCCTGGATAGATCGATAGTTATTGCATATTTGTTGCGGTTCAGCTCGTTGTAGTATGCGAAGCGGTTGTAGGAGCGTTCCCCGGTATCGCCATCGGGGAAGGATGCGCCGAAATCCCCACCCGGCTGCATCCGCGGCAGCGCGCCGCCCCGCCCCGCCCTGGCGGCGCACTCGATGCGGATAACCTCCGCTCCCATGTCGGCCAGCAGCTTCGTCGCGTACGGCCCGGCGAATAACTGTGACAGGTCGATAATGCGAATTCCCATTAGAGCTTGCCTATTCTTAGATGACATTGCGCTCCTTAAGTTCGGCCAGCTCGTCCGCGCTCAGCCCAAGCAGGCAGGCATAGATTTCCTTATTGTGCTCGCCGAGGAGCGGGGCTCGGTTTATCTCGGCAGGGGTTTCGCTCATTCTGAACGGTGCCCCCGGATATCTAAGCAGTCCAGCTTTGGGGTGATCGATATCCAGGAAGAAATTTCTGGCGGTATACTGAGGATCGTCTGCAAGCTCTTCGATGCCCATGACCTTGGCTACTGGCATGCGCCATTCCTGCCCCTCGGTGAATATCTCATCCGCCGTGCGGCTCTGGACCCAGGTCCGTATCGCTTCCTCCACCTCATCGACGTATCGGTAGCGCAGTATTGATGCCAGGTGCGGATCCATAAGCTGCGGGGCTTCGGTGAGCGCGGCGAAGTGCTCCCAGTAAGCTCCGGCTTCCATGTGAATGTAGCCGTTCTTGGCCTTCATTATCGCCGAGGGGCATTTGTAGCGGTGGCGCACTCCCGCGCGGTTCGGCACATGGCCGCTGTAGCTGTATGTGCTGATCGCACCTTCCAGGATGGAGACGATGGCTTCTTGAACGGATATGTCGATGTACTGTCCATCGCCGGTTACGTCGCGGTAGAAGACAGCGCATAGTATGGCGATAGCTGCGTTGAGCCCTGCCTGGAACTCAGCCTGCGAAAGCGGTAGCTTGAGCGGCTCCCGGTCGGGCTCGCCGGTCAGGTGCATGAGCCCGCCCATCGCTTGAGCCACGATGTCCGCACTTTCCCAATGTCTATAGTGTCCCGTCTGACCGAAGTAAGATATGGAAGCCATTATCAGTTTGGGATTTACCTCTGTCAACGCCTCGTAGTTCAGATTGAGCCGGGCCATGGCTCCCGGTGTGAAATTCTCGACTACAATATCGGCTTGCTTCACCAGCTTCAGAAATATATCGCGACCGATGTTGTGTTCGATGTCTAGCGTTATGCTCTTCTTGCTTGTGTTTAGAAATAAGAAGAGGCCGCTTTTTTCTATATCGGGATTGTCATCGGGGAACGGGCCTGCGCGGCGGCTGGCGTCTCCGGTTTGGGGCTTTTCAATCTTGATGACCTCCGCCCCGTAATCGGCGAGAAGCTTTGTACAGTAAGGGCCTGAGATATTTTCGGAGAGGTCCAGCACCACTAGGCCGGAGAGCGCGCTATCAGCCACGGTTCACCTCTTGAGGCTGTCCACTGCCGCTTTCTGCACTGTGAACAGGTGCTTGATGCCTTTCTCCGCCATCGCGAGGAGCGTATCGATAGTCTGTTTCGTGAACGGGTTTTCTTCTGCTGTGCCCTGGACTTCGACGAACTTGCCCTCGCTGGTCATCACTACATTGAAATCCACCTCAGCCCATGAATCCTCGTCATAGCACAGGTCGAGCAGTTCCTCTCCTGCGACCATGCCCACGCTCGTTGCCGCCACGGCGCTCTTGACCGGGTTCGACGATATGATCTCTTTCGCTTGCAGAGTGTTAAGCGCCTGAACTAATGCGACGTATGAGCCTGTGATGGCGGCTGTTCTTGTTCCTCCGTCGGCCTGCAGCACGTCGCAATCGACCATGAGCATGCGCTCGCCGAGCGCATCGAGGTCGACCACAGCCCGCAGTGAGCGGCCTATGAGGCGCTGTATCTCCCTCGTTCTGCCGCCGGTGCGGCTGTCCTCGCGTGATATCCTCGTGGTGGTCGAGCGGGGCAGCATGCCGTACTCGGCGGTGATCCAGCCCCTTCCCTGGCCTTTGAGGAAGGCGGGCACGCGATCTTCAAGGCTGACCGCGCATACGACTTTGGTATCGCCCAGCGTAATAAGCGCTGAGCCTTCGGCATAAGGCTGGAAGCCAGTGGTTATTTTGACTGGGCGCAGCTCGTTATTAGCCCGGCCGTCTTTCCTGATCAATGGTGTCACCTCGCTTGATTTTATCCGTCGTGTATTTGAATTATCGTTATTAGATTACTATTTTAGCATAACATAAAGTGTAGCGATACGGTTTAGTAGTAGTAATCAAGCTGCAAGGAGAATATAATATGGTCACATTGAAAAAGACTGGTCGAATATCATACGAGCCTTTGAACGACGAGATAGACCTTCACGGCTTGATCGCCGATGAGGCTTCGTTCAAACTCGATCGGTATCTTAATGACGCGTTTACAATGGGATTGTTGCAAGTCAGGGTGATACACGGCAAGGGTACAGGGACTCTGAGGCAGGTGGTGCGTGAGATGCTTAAGAGCCATCCCTTGGTTGAAGCATATCGTCCGGCTAGCATCAGCGAGGGTGGGGGAGGTGCAACGATGGTGGAGCTGGTAAAATATTAAAGTTGGTCTGCGATCGAATTTTTTATAACAATTGTCGTTGGGGTTTTATTTACGGTGGACATATACGAAAATAGAGGGCTCTTAAGTAATGACTAGAATTTTAGCTATATCCGACACGCATGCGAAGAGTCTCAGTGCATTGCCCAAAGCGCTGTTGACTGAAATATCAGATGCCGACATCGTAGTGCACTGTGGAGACTATACCAGTATGTCGCTATTACAGGAACTGAAAGACTTAGCCAAGCGGTTCGTTGGAGTTTACGGGAATGTAGATACAATTGATATCAGACAGGAAGTGCCTAAAAAGACAGCGTTTGAGATCGATGGCAAGAGGATCGGTGTGATACATCCCTACTGGGGCGGCGCGTCTTTCGGGATAGAGGAGGCTATCGTCAAAGAGTTCCATAACGTCGACCTCATCCTGTTCGGGCATACGCATGATGCCTGGACGGATACGATCGATGGAGTAACCCTTTTAAATCCCGGGCAAGCATATTCGGCATTTATGGAGAAGGCGACGGCAGGCATCGTTACAGTCGGGGCTAAAGGGTTTGAAATTGATATTAGGTCGTTTTAACTACCGGCAGATAATGTCTCCAAAGCTGGAAACAAGAAGAGGTGCAGTATCATAATCGATACCACACCTCTCTTTTCTTACCCTAAGGACTTGCTCAGGCTGTATTTTTTGCTATTACTAGCACACATCTAACTATTGTCTTGCTCATGTATTAATTGAGCAGACTGGACATGAATCTAAACGCCTGGCTTTAAAGCTCAAGTATCCTGATTTAGGACAAGGTTAAATCAGCAGGTTTCTGTGCTATTTGCCCTCGTACTTGAAGGAAACCTTTACCTTGGCGCGATATGCACGTACCTTGCCGCCTTCGATCTGCATATCAAGCTCGGAAACTTCGGCTATTCGCAGGTCACGCAGGGTTTTCGCTGCAGTCTCAACTGCGTTTGCAGCAGCTTTCTCCCACGATACGGTACTGGTGCCGACTAACGTGATAATTTTATAAACGCTATCTGGCATGACTCCCTCCTTCAGTAATATAGGATAAAACTTATACACCAACTTGGTGTATTGTCAGCTATATAATCCGTGTTTAAAAGGTTTCTATGCTACTCGTTGGGACAATACAGATAATCTACACGCTGGGACTCATTCTTGTCATGGTCGAAGTAGTAAATATCGGCGAGAGCTGTATCCGCCTTGGCTAAGGCGTCGTAGTTCCATGGTGGAGGCACACATTCCGGACACCAGTGACCGGTAAGATGAAGCCTTGGGGTCGCTTCCCATGTGTGGCCGAAGGCGCATTTCCACTTAAGCTTTGTTTTGATATTGGCGTATTCTTTGGAAAGGCATTCGCCGCCTCTGGATTTCGCTAATGTCTGCATCTCCTGCAGCGTATATTCTCGCGTAAGCGGGTCTTTTTCTACACGCAGATCTCGAGTATCCCTTTCGGGCTTGTATGCTTCCCATCCCGGGATCTTCTCCCATGCTTCGCGGCTGCCGAAGAAGGCCTTAATCTTTTCTTCCTCGTTGTTCTGCACCCAGTGCAGCGGGTCTGCGAACCTCTTCATGAAGGCTTTGACGATGAATTTCGGAGCTAGCGGTGCAAGTTTGGTCGCCATCTTTAAAATCGAGGGGATTACTTGCTCAACCTGCTTAACCTGATCATCATAGGTCTGCCGCCAGTGTCCCAGATAGTTGTTAAGGATATAGCTGTCCATGTACCAGCAGCAGTGGAAGTTTCTGGCCCCGAACCAGTTGAGGTCCATAAATTTTTGATAATCGCGAAGGTTGAATAGCTTGAAGAACCGTTCCAGATAGTCGCTATATAGAAATCTGCAAGATGGCCCGCCGCCCATGTTGTAAACCCTGCCATAGAAATCATCCGGGCATTCCAGGGTCTGAACCAATCCGTATCCTGCATCTTGGCCGGTTATGAACTCGATGTGAGTCTGGGGTGGCTGGTGGAACATGATAGGGTCCATCAGTGAGAATATATTTGGTATAGCGATGAAGGTCTGGCGCATCGAGACCCAGTACTTCAGTCCTGATTCAATAAACGCCCGCTCCGCTGCCGTCTTGGTTATAGCGTAGTAGTCACCGACGCTTGGTTTAAGCGGATCGCCGACCTTGACCCAGTGCTTTGGCGGCAGCCTGTCTCCATATTCGGCAACGGTGCCTATAGTTACAAGCCGTATATTGTCTCCGTTATTTGGCTGTTGCTTGATAGCTGATATGAGGTTAATAGCGCTCTCATAATTGGACTTCTTAGCCTGTTTAGGATTGTGGTCTGCATCCGGGGAAATAAAAGCTGCCGGATGGAGTATATTGTCTACCCCTGTAACCGCTTTTAATACATCGTCCGGCTTGCTTAGATCGCCCCATACGATGGTGATTCCTTCCTGTCCTTCATATTTAGCAAAATTTTTCTTATTTACTTTGGAAGGCCTGAGTAATAGGACAATATCATACTTGTTTTTTCTCCTAAGCAACTCTTTGAAGGCCTCTCCGCCCATTGAGCCTGATGCGCCGGTCAGAAGTACCCGCTGTTTCGCCAAGGTCTCCTCCTTAAAAAAGCGGAAATTTTAATGTGGATTAGTTATTTTTGCATTTATTGCCAGCAAGTGTCAAGACGTTGTGATGCTTCTCAAGTACATTGATAATTAATACATCAATGCATCGATGTATTGTGATTAGGAATAACGAGCCTTTATCTACAATCGTGTTGTAAATAGTTCGTCTGGATATCGAAAACTACAAGCCTCTAAGATATTCAGGACGAAGTATCGACGGATCGCGTTTCGATAGGGCTGATCCCAATTCTTTTATCAATTTCCCCTTATCTCGAGGCAGTTGTCCTCTGATCGGTAAATAATTGGATGCGTGCATTGAACTGAAGAAGCAATCTGTGAAAGCGGAATGCTCGACGAGCATTTTAAGCTCTTCCAGGGACTGGAAAGGGTCGATCGGGTGGAAGATACCGCTTTGCCATTCATTATATAGTGGCGTGCCGGGGACCAATGTTAAGGTCAGTGCGCCGGCATATTCAGGATCGATCTCATTCAAGATTCTCGCCGTCTCAAGCGTGTGTTTTGCGCTGCCCTCGACTCCGCCCAGTCCGAGTATTACAGTGAGTGATAATGTGATGCCAGACTCCTTGGCGATGCGGCCAGCCTCGACCATCTGGCTGTGGTCGACACCTTTGACGATGTGGCGCAGTACGTCGTCATCTCCGCTCTCGATACCGACATATAATATCCCCAGCTTTAACTCCTTTAGTTCTTTCAGCTGGTCAACACCTTTTATCAGTATATCCTTGGGTGTGGCGTAGGAGGCGATCCTCTGTACGAATGGCAGCTTTTCGTTCAAGTATTGGAGGGCCTCTTTAAGTTTGGGGAACGGGTATATAAGCGCATCTGCGTCCTGCAGGAACACCCGCTGCCCATCCCATTGCCGGGCTACGGCGTACATTATCCTGGGCATTCCCGGCATAATAGCACCTGTTTTCAAGTATAGAGCAAGTGCGTCGATCTCTTTCTTGACGTCATCGAGGTCTCTCATTTGCAGCTTGGTTCCGTAGTAACCACAAAAGCCGCAGGTGTTATTCGAACACCCCTTGGTCAGGGGCAGGAAATAGTCGTTGCGCTCGCTGGGCGGGCGGAATATATCGGGTCGCTGGAATTTACTGTTCATCGCTATTTTACAATCTTGGATAGTTCTTTAAACTTCGGACTCGCGGCCGTTCTAAGCAACTCGAATAGTACGATCTCCACGCTGGTGAGTCTTGCACCCTCGCTCTTCATCTTATCAAGCGCCAGGTTTTTATTCTCCGGTGTTCTTGAAGACACGCAATCGATGACTGTGTGCACTTCGTAGCCGGCTTCTATCAGGTCGATGGCTGTTTGGTAGACGCATACGTGTGTTTCTATTCCGGTGAGCAAAACCTGTTTTCGATTCAGCATTTCAAGCTGACGTAGGAAAGGCTCCTCGCCGCAGCAGCTGAAACTGAACTTGGTTACAGGCTTGATATCAGTCAAAAGAGGTGCGATCTCAGACACAGTTGGCCCAAGCCCGCTCGGATTCTGCTCGGTTACTACTATCGGTATACCTAGTATTTGCACCCCTTTGATAAGCTTTTGAAGGTTTTCAAACAGTGTTTCTTTTTTGTGCATCACGCGTGATAGCTTTTCCTGTGCGTCGATGATAACCAATACAGTTTTTTCAATATTAAGCATGGATTGTAACTCCTTATATAAACCATTGCGAAGTTATCTCGGATTCTACGATTATGTTAGAGCCCGTAGGCTGATATTGTCAACGTTGTGGCAGTATCGCATGAACTCTTTGGCAATTTAAGTGATTCCTGATAAACTTGTTCACATATTGTACAGCATAAAGCGAATGGAGCGCGTTTATGAAAATTATCGGCGTTATCGGGAAGAACGGGGCGGGTAAGGATGAGGTGCTCAAATATCTGCGTGACAAATACGGTGTTCCCTTCTTATCGACCGGGGATATCGTTAGAGAAATCGCTGCTAGTGAGGGGAAGGAACCGACGCGCCCGAACCTGCAGGCGATATCGGACAGATATTTCAACGAGCGCGGCGAGGGCTGTTTCGTGCGGATGGTCGTCGATAAGATACGCGAGAACGGCTGGAAAGCCGCCGGCATCAGCGGCGTGCGCTCGCTGAAGGACGTTGATATTTTGAAGAACGTTCTGGGTGGTAAATTCGTTTTGATTAATGTGTATGTTTCCGATACTATGGCAAGGTTCGAACGCATGTTTAAACGCGGCGAGGGACGCGACGCAAAAGTATATGAGGATTTTGTGAAGCAGGACAAGGCGGAGGAAAAGCTTTTCCATATCGACAAAGCGGAGAGCGAGGCAGACTACTCTTTAAGCAACGATGGAACACTTGAAGATTTACATAGTGCGATCGACAAGCTGGTGGAAGAGGGATTGCTCAAGTAGGTTTGTTTCCCCACTCTTCTTCTCCGTGCATACTTTTCGGTCTTGAAGATGATAGTGCTATGTTCATTGGAAATAGATAAATCTTGTGGTATAGTATATGACTTGATTACATTAAGAACTTAATGGAGGAGGCATATATGCAGAAGGTCAATACAACAAATTTTATCAGGTATCTCAAGGAAAACTGGAAGGGGAAACCCTGCCAGATGTGCGGCACTGGCGACTGGCGCATACAGGCTGCAGTGTTTCAGCTTGTACCATATGGCGAGGATAGGTTAGTTGTCGGAAGTCCCAATATTCCTGTCGTACCGGTTATATGTACTCAATGCGGCAATACCGTCCTTGTAAGTGCTAAAATTGCCGGGCTTGTGGATTAAAAAGTCAGCAATACTGAATAGTTAATATAGATGATAAGGCTACGATCCTTGTTTGGCCGATGTGATCGGGCGCGTTTATCTTTTTATCTGCTTAATACTTCGCCTTGACATTTTACGGTCTCAGTAGTATACGTAATATACGTTGGTGAGGAGGTTTATCTTATGAAAAGGTCAGCAGGTAGATATCTGGTCAGCGAAGCAATTACTGATGAGAATAGGAAATTGCGAATCGGGATTTCATTGTTTGATAGACTCTGTGGAGAAGCCAAGGGCTCTGTAAAAGGTATTTTGTTAATACCGACCATCAGCAATCTCGATGACGGTACAAGCTTGGAGTCTTTTTTGGCTGCATATAACAGCAGAGAGATTGTCGAAGACCTCAGAAATGGGATAGATGTGCTTTTGCCGTGTGATGTGCCTTTTTCATTGAAAACAACCAGAACCTTCGATAATGTCGATGATCATGTGGTTGTTTTAACAGTTTATGCAAACCAGAATATATTAAGCAAAATAGACGAGTCTGATAATGTTAAAGCTGTCATTGTTGTATCGGGGATAAAGAGCCACGTGGAACATTGGAAAGAACAGTGGAGCCCAAAGATAGTTACTGATTATTAAATAAAATATACGAACTTATCTTATATGGAAACCTCACGTAAACTACGTGAGGTTTTTTATTGCGCGGTATCTACCCACAATCGTTTTCCGTCTGTGGTGAAGGTGATCGTTCCTTGATCTATTGTCGTAAATACCATCTCTTCGCCGATATAGGTATTCAGTCGTTCTACTACTTCTCCTGATGGGTGGCCGAAGCGGTTTCCCGCGCCGACTGATATTACAGCTACCTGCGGATTGATGGCATTGAGGTAGTAAGGCCGAGTCGATGATTTCGAGCCGTGGTGGCTAACTTTGAGCACTGTGCTTTGCAGTACAGGTTGTTCGCACACAAGGTGTAGCTCTCCGTCCCAGTACATGTCAGCGGAAAGAAGGAAACTTATCTCGCCCATCGAAACCCGCAGTACTACTCCGTTGTTGTCGATATCAGAATCGGTATCTTCATAAGTCTTCTCAGGCGGATTCAGTACTTCGATTATCGCTCCGCCAATATCGACTGTCTGTCCCGCTTGGGCCGTAAGACAGTTAATGCCATTGTTTGAGATCGTATTGCTTAATTCCAGAGAACCCGGTAAGTAATCGCTATTTTCGTCTTTATAGAGTTGATCGGGAGGATATAATACTTGTTTTACATTATAGCGTTGTACTACTTCAACCAGCCCATTCGCATGATCGTCATGCTGGTGCGTAAGCACAACAATATCGATATCCCGATTCCAGAAGGGCAACGCTTCGCCCAGCGCCAGGCATATCGCCTCGGGGTTCGGTCCGCCATCGACGAGAATGTAATGGTTAGACGGGCTTTTTATCAGGATGGAATCTCCCTGTCCTACATCGATGAAGCTGATTTGGAGCTTGCCGGTCTCGGGTGCGGTGAAGACGGCAGCCCATATTACTGTGGCGATTACCAATAGAGTAGCAATACCCCACTTTACTGGCGTCGAGACAGACAAAGCCTCAAAGACTATTAGAGAGTCATCTTTTTTGGGGAATAAGCGCTTTATCTTGGAGCTTAGCCACATTATTGCTGTCAGCAACCCATAGTAAGACCACACCAGCCATGCTCTGACCTGGGCTATTTCGATGGATGCATGCGGGATCGCGGCGAATCCCTGGACTACGAGGATAAAATATTTTAGTAATATCCAATCAATCCAACCTACGACTTGAGCAGCCGGTAGCCAAACCAGTCCGATGATTGCGACGGCAGCTGTTATCATAATGATGGCTGGCAGTACGAGCGATGCGAAGAAGGTGGCGGGGAGGGTAACAAGCGATGTATAGCCGAAGTAATAGGCTGTGAGCGGCAGTGTGGCCAGTATAGCGCCTAGGCCGACGGCCAGGCTGTCAGAGACAACTTTTGGCATTCTGAGCCTCGATAGCCAATCTTGAAATATCGGTGTCAGGAGTATAAGGCCGAGCACGGCAGCAAAGCTGAGCTGAAAGCTTATTTGCCACAGTATGTTCGGGTTGATAGCTATCATTACGGCGGCGGAAAACACTGTGGCAGTGAGGCCGCTTCGCTGCCGCCCGAGGTATATTCCCAGAAGGTAGATGCTGACCATGATGACGGCCCTCAGCACTGGCGCCGACATCCCTGCCAGCAGGGCGTAAAGCCATAGTATGGCCAGAGTAAGAATGAAGTAGGTGGGCCTATGTTTGCCGAAGAGCCGCGTCGCAACGCTGAGCACGATGCCCGCAATGATGGCCATGTTTTGGCCGGATATGGCGAGGATGTGGGTTGTTCCCGAGCGCTGGAAGGCTTCGTTTAGCGAAGGAGGGATGTCGCCGCGCAGGCCGAGGAGAATGCCGCGCGCCAGCGAGCACTCAGGCTCCGGCAGCGATTGACGTAGCGCCTCTCCCATCCGGTGCCTCAGGGAATATATCGCCTGCAACGGCTGTGGCCCCTGTCCCTGCGATATTAGCTCAACATCGGGATAATACATGGAGGTATATATGCCCTGGCTTTCCAAGTATGCACGATAATTGAACCCGTTTAGATCATCGGGCGGAAGCTCCAGGTCGCCGGTTACTTTCAGCATGTCTCCGTATTCCAGTGAGGGATATCTTGAAGTGCGAATGAGTAAATTGCCAGAAGCCACCTCCCCTTCAATCTCTTCTACAGAGAGGATAAGTTTCACAGAGGAGTTCGTAGCCTCGGGCTCTTCGGAAATAACGCCGGTGACGGATATATTCTCCAGTCCAATATATCGCTGTAGATTATCGCCGGTGGGCGTTGCAGCAAATCGCAGAGCGCCGCATATAAAGGTTACAATACAGGATGTTCCTAGAACAATAATGCCGAATTTGTGTACGTGACGTCTTGTTCTAATTATTTGTAGTAGGATCGCGATGAAAAGAATCGCCGCTATTGTAAGCAAAGCGGGGCCGAGCGGGATGCGAAAATGAGAGCCGAAATATATACCGAGTATAAAAGTCAGACTTATATAAACCAGCGTCATACTTAGTTTATTTCGAAATCCTATTCCACTGTGATCAGTTCCTTTATGTTGTCAAAGGTGGCCTGGCCAATGCCGGGCACAAGCAGCAGCTCGTAAATAGTGACGTATGGGCCGTTAGCCTCGCGGTAGTCGATTATCTTCTGTGCCGAGGTCGGTCCGATCCCGGGCAGTGCATCGAGCAGCCATG
>CAZWOG010000003.1:0-14766 GCA_964635685.1 uncultured Dehalococcoidales bacterium
ATTGCCCCCCGAGCTGGTCGCCCGCTACGGGCTGGCGCCCGGCTGCCGCCTCCCCCTGGCTGAGGGCGCAGCCGAGCTGAGGCTGCTGCGCCCGTCGCGGCTCTCCAAGCTGTACATAGAGCCGACCAACCAGTGCAACCTGGACTGCCGCACCTGCATGCGCAACGTCTGGGAGGAGCCGCTGGGCATGATGTCGGACGCGGTATTCGACCGCATCGTCGAGGGTTTGAAAGACTTCTCCCCTGTCCCGACAGTATTTTTTGGCGGCTTCGGGGAGCCCCTGTTCCACCCGCATATCGTCGATATGGTGTGCCGCGCCAAAGAGCTGGGCGCGCGCGTCGAGCTTATCACCAACGGCACGCTGCTCACGCCGGAATTATCGAAGCAGTTGGTCATGGCCGGTATCGATCTGCTGTGGGTCTCGCTGGATGGGGCCACCCCGCAGAGCTACGCCGATGTGCGTCTGGGCGCCGAGCTGCCCCGCGTCATAGAGAACATAGCCGCCTTCCGCGACGCCATCTGGCAGGATGGAGGCTTCCTGATAAGCCCCGTGGGCCCGCTGCCCGTCTTCAGCATGGAGCTGGGCATCGTGTTCGTAGCCATGAGGCGCAATATCGCCGACCTGCCAGCAGTGCTGGAGCTCGGCAGAAAATACGATGTCAGGCGGTTTATGATAACCAACGTGCTGCCCTACACAAAGGAGATGAGCGGAGAGGCGCTTTACCCGTACATGCTGCGTGCGACAAACAGCTACCCGTCGCTGAGCCTGCCCCGCACCGATGATTCGCAGATGCCCCTTGACCTGCTATGCCGCGCCATGCATGGCATGAACGTCACTGTCCCCGGCTGCGATGAGCAGGGCCCGCGCGACCACTGTCCCTTTATTGCCGGCGGCACCGGCGCTATATCATGGGACGGGTCCTTGAGCCCGTGCCTGCCGCTCCTGCACAGCCACACCAGCTACCTGGTATGCTACCAGCGCTACTCGCGCCGCTACGTTGTCGGCGACGTAACGAAAAAGAGCCTTTACGACCTGTGGAACGATCCTGAACACATCACTTTCCGCGGGCGCGTGCAGTCTTTCGACTTTGCGCCGTGCACTTCATGCGGCGGCTGCGAGCTGTCCGAGAGCAACGAGGAGGACTGCGCCGGGAATCCCTTCCCTACCTGCGGGGGGTGCCTGTGGGCTCAGGGGCTGATCCAGTGTCCGTGAGAGGGGTGTGGGTGGGTATCAGTTCTTGAGCTTCTTGATGATGTGTTTGGCGAGCTGGTCTTTTATCTCACTATGGCGCGGTATGGGTTGGCAAGCACCAGTGTCAGGATTTTGATACCAATCGTGACGTCCACCGCGTCGGATTAGGATACAGCCAAGTTTCTTGATCTGCCGGATCAGTTCTGTTTGCTTTACGCTATATGAAGCTCTGCGACTTTGCGAACGCCGGGGATGTGCCCGCCTGTGAGATCGCCATAGATATCCTTCAGGTTTTCCTGGAGTTCTGCAAGGCTCTCACCCTGGGTCGTATAGTCGGGGTAATCTTCAAGATACCCCAGCCATATGTCTCCATCTTGCCAGTACACATATCGGACGGTTTTCATGCCAATAAGCTACACTTATTCCTTTTTAAATTCAACAAGCGGTTAGTCTGTCCGCCGTTCAGCATCTTATCGCTGCCATTTCTTGAGGAGCTTCTCTGCCCTTTTCCGCGTGCCGCTCCTGGTGTTGTCCAGCTGCTTTGTAACGAGCTCGATCACCGGCTGTTTATTTTTTATATTGTCAAAGAATAGTTCAAATGCGTCTAGCGCGTGTCCCAGTGCCACATTGCGGCACTCGGCGGTGGCGTATTCGGCGTGCTGCACTTTCAATATCTCGATCGCGATCCGTTCAGCGAGGTATGGTTTGGCGGCGGCTATCTTGGCTGCGCCGCCGATGACGTTTGCCGCTGTAATCATGACCGGCCCTTTGATCGGTTTCAGGTATCTGCTGAGTATGGCATCAATCCTTTTACCTTTATCGACGGAGGCCAGATTACCGATAACGTGGATCCCTTCCCACTTCATGATGTTGTTCTCGCTGTCCAGCAGCCTTATGAAGGAATCAATGTGAGAATAGAGGGCTTCAGGATGTTTCTCGCTGATGATGCGGAGGACCTTGGCACAGCTGAATTTTACCGAGGCTTTCTTACTGGTCAGTCCGTCGAGGACCTCTTCTATCCGCGCAGGATCATCGGCAATGCTGTCTGCAATTTCCTCTTTGTCTGAACCCTTCAGCGCGATTTGTTGTAGCAGATTATCGTCTTTCATATTGAATCAACCCCCTTACCCCCAATCTTGGAGGATTTTAAAAAATATAGGGGACACCCCTAGAACCCTGTCAGGAGAGAAATCTCCTGCATCTCTTTTTCATAATGTCATTGCCCGACTTGATCGGGCAATCCAGGGGCGATTCATGAATCGCCCCTATATCGTACGGGCACGGCGCGCCGTGTCCCTACTTACTACTTATACCTCAGCATCTTCTCGATATTCACCTTGCCGAAGCGCTCCCACTCGCTGTAGATGCAGCCGCAGTATTTCTGGTGGTACAGCTCCATGCCGTGCGAGAGGTTGTGGCTCTCGCGGAAGCCGGGGCGGAAGTCCTCGTAGTGGAAGGTGATGCCGTATTCGCTAGACGCTGCCTCGCATATCTCGCGGAGCAGGTCGTGCTTCTGGTACGGGCTGATGAAGAGTGTAGTGCTGAACGCGTCGAAGCCTTGCTCTTTGGCGGCCTGCGCTGTTTTTTCCATGCGCATCCGGAAGCAGTAACGGCAGCGGTCAGCCTCGTTACCGGCCACCGCGCGGAGGTAATCGATCATGTCATACCCGTCGGCCTTTACGAGCGGGAAGGCCATTTTTTGTGATAAGGTTAGCATTGCTTCCAATCGTAAACGGTGCTCGGTGAAGGGGTGGATATTGGGGTTGTACCAGTAGGCGCTGACATCGAAACCAGCGTCGCGCAGGCGGTTGATGGGGTAGATGGCACACGGCCCGCAACAGGTATGGAGGAGAAGCTTCTTCAATGTAATCAACCCCCTGTTATCCCCCACTCTTGGTCCTTCCCATTTCGGGAAGGATTCCGCGGAAGGACACCTCTTTTTCCATCGACGGGGTTGAATCATATCGGCCAACCCCCTTTATCCCTCAATCATGGGGGAACTCAAAAAAAGATATGGAACAATCATAAGGCCTCAGCAGGAGGAGTCCTGCCGTTTATTTGTCGAACAGACCGAGCTGAGGGGGCTTGTCCTTCTTGTTGTATGGTATCCCCAGGTGCTCGTAAGCGTGGGGGGTAGCCACCCTGCCACGGGGGGTGCGGTCCAGGAATCCCAGCTGCAGCAGGTACGGCTCGTAAACGTCCATTATGGTGTCGGCCTCCTCGCTTATCGATGCGGCAATGGTGTCGAGCCCAACCGGGCCTCCGCTGTACTTCTCGATGATGGTGCGCAGCACGCGGTGGTCC
Source organism: uncultured Dehalococcoidales bacterium (assembly GCA_964635685.1). Taxonomy (GTDB): domain Bacteria; phylum Chloroflexota; class Dehalococcoidia; order E44-bin15; family E44-bin15; genus JAYEHL01. Next base: position 3,497 of record CAZWOG010000003.1, read on the forward strand.
AGGTCGTCGAGTCCCAGGTTATCGATCTCTAGTCTGGCCAGCGCCTCGAGGGCCAGCTTCTTGGTAATCACGCCGTCGCTTTTTACCTGGGCGTAGTCCCTGACGCGCCGAAGAAGTCGATTTGCCACGCGCGGCGTGCCCCTGGAGCGGCTGGCTATCTCCTTTATCCCGCCCTCCTCCGCTTTGACTGCAAGTATTTTAGCGGCACGTTTGATGATTGCCGCTATGGAATTCTCATCGTAAAAGTCGAGGCGGTACACGGAGCCGAAGCGGTCGCGCATCGGGGCGCTGAGCATGGCGAAACGTGTGGTTGCACCTATGAGCGTAAATCGCGGCAGATTAAGGCGCAGGTTGCGAGCCCCAGGCCCTTTGCCTAAGATTATGTCAATTGCATAGTCCTCCATCGCCGGATACAACTTTTCTTCTACGATGCGATTGAGGCGATGGATCTCGTCGATAAACAGGACGTCGCCCTCCTTAAGACCGGTAAGTATGGCTGCTATGTCGCCGGGGCGCTCAACGGCCGGGCCGGATGTCGTCCGTATATTCACCCGCATCTCGGCGGCAATGATGTTGGCTAATGTCGTTTTACCGAGGCCGGGAGGTCCGTAAAGAAGGATATGGTCCAGGGGCTCTGCCCTGCCCTGCGAGGCGGCGATGGATATGTTCAGGTTGTCTTTTACCTTGTCCTGTCCGATGAACTCGGAGATGCGTTTCGGGCGCAGGGTGGAGTCGATGGGCAGGTCTTCCTCCTCGGCTTTGCCCGATACGATACGCTCGACATTATCCTTGTCCTTCGCAGGCATGGGTTCATTATAATAAGTTGAATTGTATTTATCAAACGAACACTAGTCATTGCCCGACTTGATCGGGCAATCCAGATGTAGGGGCATATTGCATATGCCCTTGTGTTTTCCAACCCCCTGTTATCCCCCATACTTGGTCCTTCCCATTTCGGGAAGGATTCCGCGGAAGGACACCCCTTTTTTTAAATACCTCTCCCTTCAGGGGAGAGGGCTAGGTAAGGGTGCAAGTGTAGTGGTCGAGAGGGAAAGAGCCTGAACTCTTTTTGAATGGTGGTAGTGGTGGGTTTCAAATCTGCCTCTAAAGCTCGCAAAACTGAATGGTTGCAAGCGGAGGATCGAGAGGGAAAAGTCCTGCGCCTCATTTTCCGTCGAGTGGGAAGTGGTAAATACGAGTGCGAGATTGACACAATACAGTAAAATACGATAAACTCAGATGCGGTTGACAGCCGCTTTTTTATAACCTTGAATGGAGGTATTATGCCGAGTAAAAGTAAGAAGGAATGGAAGAGCAGTACGCTCGATAAGGTCCTTCAGAAGAACCCCGAACGGTTGAAACGATTCGAGTACACTTCTGGGACCGAAATTGAAGCGCTGTATACCCCCGATGACCTCGCCGGATGGAGCTACAACGAAGCAGTAGGCTATCCAGGCGAGTTTCCGTTTACAAGGGGTATACAACCTACAATGTATCGCGGCAGGCTATGGACCATGAGACAGTACGCCGGATTTGCCGATGCTGAGGAGTCCAACAAGCGCTACCGCTATCTTCTGCAGCAGGGACAGACCGGATTGAGCATCGCGTTCGACCTGCCGACGCAGATTGGATACGATTCGGATCATGCGCTAGCGCAGGGCGAGGTCGGCAAAGTAGGCGTGGCCATAGACAGCCTGGCCGATATGGAGATCCTGTTCAAGGAGATCCCGCTCGATAAGGTCAGCGTCTCCATGACGATCAACTCCACCGCCGCCGTGCTGCTGGCGATGTACGTGACGCTGGCAAAGAAGCAGGGCGTCGATCCGTCGAAGCTCGACGGCACGATCCAGAACGATATCCTGAAGGAGTACGTGGCGCGTGGCACTTACATCTTCCCGCCGCGCCCCTCGATGCGTCTCATTACAGACATATTTAAATATTGCGGACAGAATGTTCCCAAGTGGAATACGATCAGCATAAGCGGCTACCACATCAGGGAGGCCGGCTCAACAGCTTCACAGGAGTTGGCATTTACGCTGGCCGACGGCATCGCTTACGTGCAGGCGGCTATCGATTCCGGACTCGATGTAGATCAGTTCGCCGGAAGGCTTTCGTTCTTCTTCGCCGCTCACAGCAATCTGTTCGAAGAGGTGGCCAAGTACCGCGCGGCGCGCAGGCTATGGGCCACGATAATGAAGGAGCGCTTCAAGGCCAAGGATATGCGCTCATGCATGCTTCGTTTCCATACACAGACGGGCGGCTCCACGCTGACGGCACAGCAGCCCGATAACAATATCATCAGGACAACAATGCAGGCGCTGGCTGCGGTGCTGGGCGGAACACAGTCGCTGCACACCAACTCCCGCGACGAGGCCTATGCCACGCCGAGCGAGGATGCGGTAACGATAGCGCTTCGCACGCAACAGATATTGGGATACGAGAACGGTGTCGCTGATACCATCGACCCGCTGGCCGGCTCATACTATGTCGAAAAGCTGACCGATACCATCGAGGCTGAGGCCAAGGCGTATATCGCGAAGATAGATAACATGGGCGGCGCGCTCACGGCTATCGAGCAGGGGTTCCCGCAACGCGAGATCAACGAAAGCGCCTACCGCTATCAGAAGGCCGTGGAAGCCGGAGACAGGGTCGTTGTCGGCGTCAACAAGTTCGTGTCGACATATGCCAAGCTGCCGCTGCTGCGTCTTGATCCGGCGGTGGCCAAGAAGCAGATCGGACGCTTGCAGAAGGTAAAGAGCGAGAGGGATAACGCGGCAACGAAGAAGGCCCTCGACAATTTGAAGAAGGTGGCACAAGGCACCGATAACACGATGCCGGCTATAATCGAGTGCACGGCCGCTTATGCCACCATCGGCGAGATATGTGATGTACTGCGCGGCGTCTTCGGCGAGCAGCGAGAGTTCGCCGCGTTTTAACCAGAGGTATAGAATCGAAACGGTGATAAGGAGGAGTAAATGCTTACAAAGATTGATCACATAGCGATAGCGGTAAAGAATGCGGATGAGGCGCTGAAGGTCTTCGGGGACGTCTTCGGGCTGAAGTGTGACCACATGGAGGAAATACCCGACCAGGGCGTGAAGGCGGCGACGGTTAGAATCGGCGATGTGAACATCGAGTTTGTGCAGCCGATAAAGCCGGACACCGGAATCGCCAAATTTGTGGAGACCAAGGGCGACGGCATCCATCACATAGCGATCGAGGTCGCTGAAATAGAGAAAGAACTGGCAGCCCTCGAGGCCAAGGGCGTGGCGCTTATCGATAAGAAGCCTCGAAAAGGGCTGGCCGGGATGATCGCTTTCATACATCCCAAAGCGACCAAGGGCGTGCTCATAGAGCTGGTGCAGAAAGTAAAGAAATAAGGGAAAGGTGATCTTTATGGCGAAGACGATAAAGGTGCTAGTTGCGAAACCAGGCCTGGACGGGCACGATCGCGGTGCCAAGTTCGTGGTGCGTGTCCTGCGCGATGCCGGCATGGAGGTTATTTACAGCGGGCTGCGCCAGACGCCGGATATGATAGCGGAATCTGCCATGCAGGAAGATGTTGATGTGGTGGGGCTCAGCATCCTGTCCGGAGCGCACCTGGATATTTTCCCTACGGTTATGGACAAGCTCAAGAAGAAGGGCCTGAAAGTAGTAGTAGTGGCAGGCGGCATTATACCTGAGGAGGATGTCCCTGCTCTGAAGAAGATCGGGGTCAATGCCGTATTCGGCCCCGGAACACCTTCGAGCGAGATAGTGAAATTCCTTAATGGCGCGGTGAACTGAAATTTAATATCAGACATTAACTGAATATTTGGTATGAAAACTGCCGATGGTATATAATCATCGGCAGTTGTGTTATAAAAAGGTTGAATTTGCTGATATCCTAAAATTGGGAAAAGCGCTATGCAAATAGACAAACTGAAGATAATTAAACTAAAGGGCAGCGAGAGAATTTCCGTATTGGATACTGTGATTCGTGAGACCGAAGTTGTTTTAAGGCTTGACGGCCGTTTGTATCGACGCTTTTATTGTCTATCGGACAACCTCTATGAATTTGCATTGGGGCATCTTTTTGATGAAAGGATTGCTAATCCCTCAGACGTAACTATCGACGTTGACAATAATACGGTATCAGCCTCGCGCAAGCGCAGTGTTAAAATGCCTAAGCCAGTCGTTATTAGCTCTCAGTTACAGTTGACTAAAGGCGATGTGTTAAATTTAGTCGAGGCGTTAGATGAGAGCTGCCCGTTGTATAGTAAAACAGGGGGCACCCATGTTGTTGGTATTTCCTATAGAGGGAAGAGATTCTTCACTGAGGATATCAGCAGACACTGCGCTATTGATAAGGCTCTCGGTATGGCTATAAAGGATAAGTTTGATTTTTCGCAGAGTGTTCTCGTTACATCATGCCGTCAGACTGCTTCTGCAATTAATAAGGTGGTAAATGCTGGAATTCCGGTGGTAATTACTATCTCTGCGCCGACGAGCCTGGCCATTACAAAAGCGATCAATTATGGAGTTACTCTAATCGGGTTCGCCAGAGGAGAGCAGTTCAATCTGTATTCTCATCCTCATCGCATCGTGACAGATTCTCGCTGAACTTGGCCCTTTGATTCTTTCTCCCCTTTTCCATCTGCGACAGGCGCACCGTCTCGTCGGTCGCTTCGTATTTGCTGAGGAAAGTCTCTTTGAACTCCTTGAACCTCCCGTCTATGATATTTTGTCTCGTGTCTGCCACAAGCTTAAGTATGAAGTGCAGGTTGTGTATCGTAGACAGGCTGTAGGCCAGCAGCTCCTTGCAGCGGAAGAGGTGGTGCAGGTAGGCGGCGGAGAAGTTGCGGCAGGTGTAGCAATTGCAACCTTCGTCCAGCGGCGCATTAAGGTCTGCATACCTGGCGTTGCGGATGATCTTGCGCCCATATCGGGTGAAGAATCCGCCGTTCCTGGCGATACGCGTCGGCAGGGCGCTGTCGAAGAGGTCAACGCCGCGAGTTGCTCCTTCCAGAAGGTCCTCGGGTGAGCCCACGCCCATGAGGTAGCGCACCTTGTCGTCGGGCAGCAGCGCTACGGTTGCCTCTATCATGGCGTTCGATATTTCCTTAGGCTCGCCCAGGCTCAGCCCGCCGATGGCGTAGCCGTCGAAGTTCATCGCTGTGATCGCCTCCGCGGACAGTCGGCGGAGGTCAGCGAATCCGCCCCCCTGGACGATCCCGTAGATGGCTTGATCCGCTCTTGTTTTTGTCTTCAGGCACCGTTCAGCCCAGAGGTTGGTGCGAACCATCGCCTCCTCGATTTCGCTGCGGTTTTCCGTATATGGAGGGCACTCATCGAAGGCCATGATGATATCGGCTCCGATGGTTTCCTGGTATCGTATGGCAAGTTCCGGGGAAAGGAAATGTTCGCTGCCGTCGAGATGAGAGCGGAACCTGACGCCCTCGTTGGTTAGCTGTCGCAGGTGTGACAGGCTGAACACCTGGTAGCCTCCGCTGTCGGTGAGGATCGGGCCCGGCCAGTTCATGAATTTATGCAGGCCGCCGAATTTCCCGATGACGTCGATGCCGGGGCGCAGATATAAATGATAGGTGTTCGACAGCAGTATCTTCGCGCCCAGACTGGCAACCGTTTCTGGATTCAGGGCTTTGACCGATGCCTGTGTGGCTATCGGTGCGAAGGCAGGTGTCGGCACATCGCCGTGCGCGGTCGATAGTATGCCGGCCCGGGCTGATGTGCAGGGACAGCGCTTGGTTACTTTGAAGCTCACCCTTGCTCTTTCAGCAGGTGATTGGCGATGATTACCCGCTGTATCTCGGACACGCCTTCATAAATCTCGGTCAGCTTTGCATCGCGATACAGACGTTCGATGGTCATGTCGCTCATGTACCCGTAGGCTCCGTGCACCTGCATGGCCATCCTGGTGACATCGACCACCGCCTGCGAGCAAAAAAGCTTCGATGTCGCCGACTCTTTCAGAATGCTCTTGTCTTCGTCGCGGAGCGCAGCCGTTCTATATGCTAGGAGCCGTGACGCCTCGATGCGTGAGTACATTTCGGCGAGGAGCCACTTTATCGATGTAAGGTTTCCAATCGGCTTCTCATAAGCAGTGCGCTCTTTGGCGTACGATATAGAGAGGTCGAACGCCTCCTGTGCCACTCCCACAGACTCGGCGGAGATAGCCAGCTTGCCCACGCTCACCGATTCCAAGAGGATGTTGTATCCGTTGGATTTCTCGCCTACGATATTCTTGCGGGGGACGCGAACGTCATCCAGATATACAACGCAGGGGCAGAATCCGCGTGCGCCCATAGTTGCGCAGGCGTGCCGTATCTGGTAGCCGGGTGATGAAGTGTCGACGAGAAAAGCGCTCAGCATATCCGTTTCGTCCATGGCAAAAACCAGGGTCATCTTGGATGCGGGCGACAGGGCTATAAAGTGCTTCTGGCCAGTTATGATATAATCATCGCCGTCCGGTACGGCCCTTGTTTGTATAGATGAGGGATCGGAGCCCGTGGCCGCCTCGGTGAATGCGAAGGATGCGATCATAGCGCCGCTGGCCAGCGAGACCAGGTGGGTTTGTCTCTGCCCCTCGGTTCCGTGACGGAATAAAGCTTCTCCGGTGAGGCTCATAACGCCCATAATAGCTCCGGTTACCATCGCGGCACGTGACAGCTGTTCAATAACCAGAGCAAAACCGGTGTATCCTGCCCCGCCCCCTCCATAATCGGTGGGATATTGCAGCCCGAAATATCCCATGTTTGCCATCTTGTTGACAACATCGAACGGGAACTCGCATTTGATATCGATCTCTGACGCTTGTGGCCTGACTTCTCTGTCGGCGAAATCCCTGGCGGTTCGCTGCAGCATCTTTTCATGTTCGCGAAGATTAAAGTCCATCTGATCCTCCTATAACAACCATACGTCCAAGGCCATAGCAAGGAAGAGTATCCCAAGATAGGGGAATGCGGTCAGTTTGTATACTTTCCACGATTCGCTGGAGAGCTTTCTGTATATCAGGCGTGCTGTTGATGTAATCGTGAGTATTCCCATGATGCAAGCTGCTACCAGATAAATCAAATGGAAATGCCCGACGAAGTATAGCGCCAGTGAAAGCGCGACGAGCAGTACTGCAAGTATCGGCAGCATTTTTACCGAGTCCTTGACCTCGAGCGATAGCGGGAAATATTTAATGCCGGCCTGGCGATAGTCATCGCGGTGCGAGATCATCAGGCTCCACACGTGCAGCGGTATCCAGATCGTTATCAGCAGGCAGAGGAAGAGCAGCGTTAAATCTACCCCTTCGCTGATGGCTACATATCCGATAAATATCGGGGAACATCCCGCCAGAGCGCCCTGCGGGAAGACGCAGGTCACCCTTTTTCGAAACGTTATAGCTACGATAACGCCTATGGCTGCAAAGAAGAAGCACATCCAGTGGAGGAACCATGTGATTATTAAGCCCACAATCACCAGGCTGATGGCCCAGGGCAGCATCTTCTGCGGCGGATATATCTGTTTGGACGGCAGCGGGCGGTGCCTGACCCTTTCCATTTTGGCATCGAGGTCGCGGTCGATGTAGTTGGTCAGACCGTTGGTGCCTCCGCTGCCTATCAATATTGCCAGCGTTGCCAGCAGGAGCGTCTGTATGTCAGGACGGCCTGCCCCGGCTACTACACCTGCGCACAATCCGATGAAGGTAAGCAGCACAGTCTCGCGTGGCTTGAGCACGCGTATATAAGGAATTATTCCTCCGGCCCATCTGGAACCTGATGAGGGTTTGCTGTCATCGATGCGGCAGTTGACCATGATTCGAGTTATTCCTCTTTTCTCGGATTCGATGTCGCTTTCACATACTACCTGATAATATCATGACGGCGCAAGACACCCAAGTGGTGTGGAGGGATCATTTCCAGACGAGGTCGATAAGGGTTGCAAGTTTATAGCTCAGTCTGTGATCAGTTTCTTGATCACGCTCAGCACGTCTTTTTGTGGCACGTCATCGCGGAAGACGGCCTTGCCGATGCCCTCGAGCAGCACCCACTGAATGCTTCTCTCTTTAACTTTCTTATCCAGCAACATGGCATTCAGGATAGAGTCGAGGCTCACATCGGAGCAGACGGTGGGCAGGCCGAAACGTTCGAGTAATTTCTTCTGACGTATGACGACCTCATGCGGTATCAGCTCGAGGCGTTCGCTCAGCATTGCCGCGCCCATCATACCGATGGATACTGCTTCCCCGTGCAGCAGCCTGTCGTAGCCGGTGGCCGTCTCCAGCCCGTGTCCGATGGTGTGGCCGTAGTTCAGCGCCATGCGTTTGCGCTGTTCCTTTTCATCTTCGCTGACCACGGTTGATTTGATATAAGCGCTGCGTCTTATGGCCTCTGCGAGCCTGGCGGGTTTGAGCTTCGATAGGTCGTCGACATTATTTTCGAGCAACTCGAGGAATTCGGCGTCGAGGATCATAGCATGCTTAACAACTTCTGCCCATCCAGAGACGAGCTCGCGCTTGGGCAACGTCTTGAGCGTGCTCACGTCGGCCAGCACCAGGCGCGGTTGATAGAAAGCACCGACGAGGTTTTTAGCCTTGGGATGATTTACCGCTACCTTCCCTCCGATTGAAGAATCGGTCATGGCGATGAGCGACGTCGGAGCATGCACTAGCGGCAGGCCGCGCAGGAATGTCGCTGCAGCGAACCCGGCTAGGTCACCCACCATGCCGCCTCCCAGCGCAACGATGGTGTGTCCGCGCTCGGCGCGCTGCTTGACCAGCCAGTCGTAAATCTTGATCGCTGTGTCTATCGTCTTGGTCGACTCGCCGGCCGGCACGATATATGCTTCCGTCTTGAATCCGGCGTCCTTTAGCGATTTGATCGTTTTCTCGCCGTGGTGTGGGAAAACATTGTCGTCGCTGATTATTCTGGCGCAGCCGTTAAGGTCGGCTTGTCGCATGCGGCGCCCGAGGCTCTCCAACAGCCCCCAGCCGATGAAAACGGGATAACTGTCAGTGGCTGTTCTTACTATAAATGGTGCCGGGTTTCTTACGACATTTTTCTTCCGAGCCTTCACCTGTTCGAAGCCGCTGATCACACCTTCGGCAGTCTCGTCGAGGCTTAGGGTATCGTTGTATACAGCCCAGTCAGCTACGGCATAGTAGGCCTGGCGCGCTGCTTTAAGCTGGATGATGTGCGCCAACGGATCATCTGCATTCAGAAGCGGGCGAGGCACAGTATCTTCAAGTTGCGTCGATTCTAAAAGGCGTTTGTAGATGGTCTTTGGTTGTGCTTCCAGACAAATAACAACACCGCTATGCAGCAGCAGGTCGCGGATGTTCTGGTCGATGATGGCGCCGCCGCCGGTGACGATGACGCGCTGTTTGCCTTTGCAAGCCTTTGTGATCACATCACGTTCCAATTCGCGGAAGCGGGCCTCGCCGTCTTCTGCAAATATTTGAGGGATGGTCTTGCCGGTGATGGAGGCAATTGTATGGTCGCTGTCTATGAACTCCCATCCGAGTTTACGAGCGACCCTTTCCCCTACTACCGATTTCCCGGTAAAGGAAAAACCGATTATGATTATGTTATCTTTATCCATGTGAATGTCTTAATGAACCTCTTGTTGAGTCTAATCAACCCCCTGTCCCCCATTCTTGGGGGAATTAAAGAACTGGGGGACACCCCCAATTCCCCCGGCAGGAGGGATCCTGCACCTCTTAGATCGATTTGAGGTAGCTTTTAAAGTTGCGTATTGTTTCCTTGAGATGGTCACCGCCGAATTTCTCCAGCACGGCGTCGGCCAGCACTATGGCCAGCATCGCCTCGCCTATTACGCCAGCCGCCGGCACCACGCATACGTCGCTGCGTTCGATATGCGCATCGACGCGCTTGCCGGTCTTGAGGTCTACTGAAGGAAGCGGTTTGCTGAGCGTCGGTATCGGTTTCACCAGCGCCGTGACCGTTATCGCCTCGCCGTTAGTGATGCCGCCCTCGATACCGCCGGCGTGATTCGTGGCGTGGCTCCACTCCCGCTTCGCTTTGTCATATCGGATCGTGTCGTGCGTCAGCGAGCCCTTCAGCCCTGCGACGGAGGAGCTGTCGCCGATCTCTACGCTCTTCACAGCGTTGATGCTCATTATCGCCTGCGCTATCCTGCCGTCGATGCGGCGGTCCCACTGCACGTGACTGCCAAGGCCTATTGGTACCCCGCTGGCAATTAACTGGAAGATTCCGCCCACGCTGTCCCCTGCTGCTTTGGCTGCATCTATGGCGGCGATCATTGCTTTCTCTACCTTAGTCGTCGCACAGCGTACCGACGATTTCTCAACCTTCGCCCAATCTATTTTATTGATATTTATGTTATAAGCCTGCGCGCTGCCTATCGCCATGGTATGGCTTTTTATCCCAATGCCGAACTCCTCGAGGAAGCGCCGAGCCACAGCGCCGACTGCCACGCGCGCGGCGGTCTCGCGGGCGCTGGCCCGTTCCAGTATCGGGCGCACATCGTCGAGGCCGTACTTCTTCGTCCCTGCCAGGTCGGTGTGTCCGGGGCGCAGGCGCGTCACCGGTTCGGCCTTCTTTGCGACGGGTGAGATCGACATCTCTTCCTGCCAGTTTTTCCAGTCGCGGTTGTTTATGAGCAGTGAAATAGGACTGCCGATAGTGAGGCCATAGCGTACGCCGGAGATGATCTCGGCACGGTCCTGCTCTATTTTCATGCGGGCTCCCCGGCCGTATCCGCCTTGGCGTCGTGCCAATTCATGGGAGATGTAGTCTTCCTCGAGGGGCAGCCCTGCTACCATTCCATCGATAATTGCTATCAGTCCTTTACCATGAGATTCACCCGCTGTTAAGTAGCGGAACATTGTTCTTCCTCCCAGGCCTGTATCGGTTTAATATATAGTCTAAATATAAATTATAGCTGTGAAGGTTGCTAGGTTGGCTTCGCCCAGCCTTTACCCTTGCATACATCACATATCGCAGTTATGGTCATGGCGTAACCACCAACCGTTCTTCCTTTTCCACCGCACTGACCACATATGGTGTAATCTTCCGGGACGTTAATCGTACCGATCGTCTTGCATATCGGGCATGCTATAAGGGTGATACCGAATTCCGATTTTTTTATCTTTCCTGCGCCTTTGCAGTATCCGCAACGCCTGCTTGTCATATCGGTCTTCATCTGTTCCCCCTCACTTCATAGAGCTTTTTCGGCTGCTTTAAACATTATGTTAACAGGAGCCTCCCTGCCTGTCCATAGCTCGAAAGCTATCGCTCCCT
>CAZWOG010000004.1:0-14323 GCA_964635685.1 uncultured Dehalococcoidales bacterium
CCCGGGATATATAGCAAACATAGCCGTCATAAGCGATCTGCGTAAGTTTAAAACAGAGATGGTATTTCACCACGGCAAGATGGTAGCCCGCGCCGGTAAACCGCTGTTCACACCTTCAGTGCGCGTGAATAAACAAATGACTCATACGATGAAAGTGAAACCGTTCGGAATCGAAAGGCTCAAAATAAATGCGGACACATGGCACCACCCAATTATAGAGATAGTACCGAATCAGATAATCACCAAAAGCGTCAACGAAAAAGCGAAGATATATGACAGCGCCATCGTAGCGGACACTAAACGCGATATATTAAAGCTCGTCGTGGTGGAACGTCATAAAGCGACAGGCAATATCGGCCTCGGATTGGTGAAAGGCTTCGGCATAAAACGCGGCGCGCTTGCTTCCTCGATTGCTCACGATTCCCATAACATTGTTGCTGTAGGCACAAATGACAACGACCTCTATACTGCGATAAAGGAGGTTGAGGCATTGGGAGGAGGTCTCGCCGTCGCCGCCGATGGCAAGATACTTAGTGCACTCCCTCTCCCTATCGCCGGCCTGCTATCGGATCAACCACTCGAGAAAGTCGTTAAGAAGCTGGAAGAAGTGGAGACGGCTGCCGCCGATCTAGGTTCGAAGCTTGCGGCACCTTTTGCGACACTATCATTCCTCGCGCTGCCGGTGATACCGGAGCTGCGGCTGACCGACAAGGGACTGGTCGATGTGCTGCAATTCAAAATACTCGAATGAACAACGAAGGCGCAAAGCATGAGTGAGAAAACCGAACTAAAAGCTGTTGAATGGGTATCCGGTAAAGTTCGTTTAATAGACCAGACGAAGCTTCCGCAGGAAGAGATATATCTGGAACTTTCCGACTACCGAGACGTAGCTGAAGCCATAAAAACTTTGAGGGTCCGCGGCGCGCCGGCCATCGGCATCGCGGCCGCATACGGGCTGGCGTTAGGCGCAAATAGCATAAAGGCCAAATCGAAAAGAGAATTCCTGACGAAGCTGCGCACAATCTCCGATGAGCTGGCCGGCACCCGCCCCACCGCAGTGAACCTGTTCTGGGCGCTTAAAAGGATGAATCGTACAGCGGAGGAAGTTGCTACAGTCGACGAGATAAAATCCGTGCTTGTTGCAGAAGCGAAAAAGATAGACTCAGAAGACGAAGAAATGGAAAGGGCGCTGAGCCTGCACGGGGCTCCTCTGATAAAAGACGGCGATACGATTATGACCCACTGCAACACTGGTGCCCTGGCGGCAGGTTATGGCACCGCGCTGGGCGTGATCAAAGCTGCGTGGGAAAGCGGCAAAAGAATACATGTGTTCGCTGGCGAGACACGCCCTCTGCTGCAGGGGGCGCGCCTGACCGCGTGGGAGCTTATCAAATACGGCATTCCGTTTACTATCATTACAGACACAATGACCGGCTATTTCCTTTCGAAAGGGAAAATTGATTGCGTCATCGTAGGAGCCGACAGGATCGTGGCAAACGGCGATGTCGCGAATAAGATCGGCACGTATAACCTCGCGGTGCTTGCGATGGAAAATGGAGTGCCATTTTACGTAGCGGCCCCAACAAGCACGATAGACCTGTCGATATCGTCCGGCGAAATGATACCGATAGAAGAGCGCCGGCCGGAAGAAGTAACGCATATTAAAGGAATTCCAATAGCTCCACGTGGCGCCAATGTAGCCAACCCAGCCTTCGATGTTACTCCTCATCGTTATATATCTGCTATAATTACAGAGTGCGGTGTTTTACGTGAGCCTTATATCGAGCGTCTTAAAAAATCGTGCTGAACTACATCTCACGCATTTAAAATCATATTATCGATAACAGGAGAAGATAGAATAATGTCTGAAGCTAAGATCGGGGTAATCGGGGGTACCGGGCTATATCAGATGGAAGGCTTGGCCAACATCGAGGAGGTAAAGCCCAAGACCCCTTTTGGCGAGCCCAGCGATTCCATTATAGTGGGTGTGCTCGATGGAACGAAAATAGCCTTTTTGCCGAGGCACGGCAGAGGCCACTTCATCAACCCCAGCGAGATACCAGCCAGGGCCAATATCTATGCTCTTAAATCGCTTGGCGTTGAGTGTATCATCTCCGTAAGCGCAGTAGGAAGCCTGAAGGAAAGCATCCACCCATTGGACCTCGTTGTTCCCGATCAGATTATCGATCGCACCAAGAGCCGGGTAAATAGCTTCTTCACAGGCGGTATCGTCGCTCACGTGGGTTTTGCGCAGCCTTTCTGCCCATGCCTCAGCGATGTCCTGTATAAATCGGCCCTAGAAGAAGGGGCAAAGGTCCATCCTGAGGGAACATATATCATAATGGAGGGGCCTCTTTTTTCTACAAAAGCTGAGTCTAATCTCTACCGATCGTGGGGAGCCAGCATTATCGGCATGACCGCTTTACCCGAGGCCAAGCTGGCTCGCGAAGCAGAGATTTGCTATGCGACCTTGGGCTGTGTCACCGATTACGATGTTTGGCACGAGACCGAAGAGGACGTGACCATAGAGATCGCAGTCTCCAACCTTAACCGTACCGCGGACATGGCAAAGCGAATCGTCAGGAGAACGGCTAGTCGTATCCCAAACAAGCGCGAGTGCAAGTGCGCCAGTGCGCTGCAGAATGCTATCCTGACCGACCCCAAACTGATACCGCCCAAAACAAAAAAAGATTTAGCGCTCCTCATAAGGAAGTATATTCAGTAGAGTGAAAACGTTATCCCGCTCGAAGTTCCATTTAAGTGGTCTGCCAACAGCAATAGGCAGCTTGCCTCACACAGACCCCTGGAAGGCATGCTCGTTGGTAGCGAAATACCTGCCAGAAATCCCATTCTGGCCGCAGTTGCCCAAGCGCTCATTCCTTGAGAACATGTATGCACAATACAGCGAGGGTTTCCCGGGACTGGTCATCGATCAGGATAGAATTTATGTCAACTTATCGAAAGGCTTCGAAAAGCCCCTCGAAAAGCTATATGCAGCATATATTGAGAATAATATCGAAGCGTTTGCTATAGATAAACTATACGCCGCGGGCCTATACGAGTTTATCGATCACAGGCCTGAGCATCCTTCAGCCGTGAAAGGCCAGATTACAGGACCTATTACTTGGGGCATGACCGTGACAGACGAAAACCGTCGCCCTGTTCTCTATGATGAAACCGCGGCCGATGCCGTAGTCAAGCATCTGAATATGAAGGCCCGATGGCAGGAGAATCAACTTCAAAAGTTATCTGACAATACCATTGTTTTCTTCGATGAACCTTACATGTCATCCATTGGATCGGCATTCGTATCAATACAAAGAGAACGCCTTATCGAACTGCTAGAGGGAGCATTCAACGGAATCAAGGGACTGAAAGGCATTCATTGTTGCGGCAATACAGACTGGTCGATAATACTTGCTACTTCTGTAGATATTATCAGCTTTGACGCCTATACTTATAGCCATACTATAGCTCTATATCCAGACGCAGTAAGAGCATTTATAGAGAGTGGCGGTATTCTCTCTTGGGGTATCGTGCCGCATGAAGAAAAAACCATTAATAATGAAACAATCGCAAGTTTACTAGACAGGTTGACCGATGGCATGGCTGGACTTGAGCGAAAAGGAATTAATCGCAGTAAAATAATAAAGCAGAGCTTATTGACGCCTGCATGCGGTTTAGGTTCTATCTCAGAAGAAGCAGCCGAACAAGTACTTAATCTGCTATCCGAACTTTCACTTGCTTTCAGACACAAATACATCAAATAAGAGGGAGTAAAATTGGAGTGCAATCTCAAGGGAAATACTGAAAAATGTACCTGCACTTATGAGCCGTGCTCACGTAAAGGCAAATGCTGTGAATGTATTATGTACCATAAAAGAAACGGCGAAGTACCCGGCTGCTTATTTCCATCATCAATAGAGAGGACATACGATCGTTCGATTGATAGGTTCATATCAGTTTATGGTAAAAACAAGTAAGATAAGAACTCAAATTGTGCATTGATATACAAATGATTAAGCAAAAATCAATTATAGAAGCGCTACTCGATCCATCTGTATTTCCGGAAAAACCGCGTGAAGTTGTTCTGGCACAAACACAGATGTCGCTTGTCTTCCTTACTGGAAAAACAGCGTATAAGGTAAAAAGGCCTGTTAATCTTGGTTATCTGGACTATACCACCCTTGAGAAGCGAAAGCACTTCTGTTATCAAGAATTGATGCTAAATAGACGACTCTGCCCCGAAGTCTACATAGGTGTTGTCCCCATAACTTTAAATAACGGCAAATACACTATCGATGGGGAAGGAGAAATCATCGAATATGCGGTGAAGATGCTGCAATTGCCGCCGGATAAGATGATGGATCATCTGTTACAAAATAAAAAACTATCCAGAGAGATGGTGGTACGCGTAGCGAACAAACTTGCTGTTTTTCATAAATGCGCAGACACAAATGAGGAAATATCAAAATATGGCACCATAGATATTATTAGTATAAATACTGAAGAAAATTTTAGCCAGACAAAACTATATATAGGCACAGCTATCAGTGAAGACACTTACAAAGCGATAACAGGATTTACTAGAAGTTACTTAAAAAATAATAAGCCGCTTTTTGACTCCCGAATTGCTCAGAGTAAAATACGGGACTGCCATGGTGATCTGCATGCAGCGCATGTGTGTTTCATAAACGGTATCTGTATCTACGACTGTATTGAATTCAATGATAGATTCCGATATGGAGATGTCGCCAGTGAAGTAGCATTTCTGGCCATGGATATAGATAAGCTTGACCGACCAGACCTCTCTGAATTATTTGTTAAGGCATACATAGCTGCTTCAAAAGACAAAGGCACAAATAAGCTCCTTAATTTCTATAAATGCTACCGAGCATATGTACGCGGTAAGGTAGAATGTTTTAAGTTTGATAACAGCAATATATCTGATGATGAAAAAACTCAATGTCTCCAATCAGCTACTAAGTACTTCAAACTAGCGGAGTCTTATATCTCAAAGATTGACTAGAATATTCAATATCTCAGTGGGAGAATAAAATGAGAGAGTCATTTGCACAATTTGTAAAAACTAAATTAGGACCTAAAGTTTTACTTATTACCTGCGGTTTGCCCGGAACATGGAAGACTGAAACTAGTGAAGAAATTTCAAATCTTAAGGGTTACCCAATAATGCGAAGCGACCTCATAAGGAAAGAAGTCCTTAAAAACCAAGACATATTTGATGAGAAGATTGCATCGAATATGGAGAATAGAATGAGGGTCTATGATGAAACGTTTCGACGAACAGAAGAGCAATTAAAGAAGGGCAATGGCGTCATCATCGATGCTACATTCGTAACGCAGTCTTTAAGAAAGAGAGCGGCAGAACTAGCCGCCAAATATCAACATACATTTGTTATCTTACAGACTCACTGCCCTCGTGAGGTTTCAATCACGCGTATTCTAAGAAGAACTAAAGAGAATTATGAATCAAATGCTCTTACAGAACAAGCATATATTAACAATGAGAAGAAATTCGAGAAGGTTAATCTGGATGATCTAAAACGTAACTTACCTGATCTTAAAATTGTACATCTAACAGTTGATACGCAATACGACGAACCGGAGAAATGGTATATCATTGGTCTGGACAAACGATAGGCCCACTAGAAATGAAGATTGATCTCCATATCCATACAAAAACCGGCTCCGATGGGGATTTGCCTATTGAGGAAGTTTTCCGTGAAGCGAAACGCAGGGATATCAATTTCATGTCCATAACTGACCACGATAATGTCGACTACCAAGATGAAGCGTTAAATATAGCATCCAATCTCGGAATTTCTTATATTTCTGGCGTAGAACTAAATGTGATATTTATATATAAGAATAAATCTTATTCATTGGATTTTTTAGGATATAATTACGATGCAAATAATAGCGCTCTAAAGGAGAAATTGAAATTAATTAGGGAGCATCGTGAAAAAAGGGCTCAGCAAATATTAGCAAAACTAAATGAGGCATTTGATACAGAAGGTATCGACAGATTCACCGATGAAGATATTAAGAATATACGCGATAGCGTTGATGGAGTATTCGGACGGCCACACATCGCAAATTATTTAGTAAGAAAGGGCTTAGTTAAAGATAAACAGGAAGCATTCGACAAATATCTAGTGCGTTTCGATGTACCGAAGTATCCACTCTCCTTAAAAGAAGCGTCTCGATTGATTAGAAATGCAGGCGGCATATTAGTACATGCACACCCCAGCGATGACCACGGAACTTCTTTAGTGGAAATAACCACAAATTTAAATGGGCAAACTAATATTATTTCAAATTACATGTTGGAATACATTGATGGCGTTGAATGCTGGTATCCCAGGAGTAATAAAACAATAGCGGCTCACTATATTAATTTTGCTAAGCGAAATGGGCTTATAATGACAGGTGGCAGCGACTGTCACCAGAAACCCATTATAATTGGTACTGTAGATATACCTGACTGGGTTGCGGATCAGTTTAAATTCAACTAGGAGTTAAACATGGCAAAAATAAAATCACACGTCAAGGACCAGTCTTTAGCACCTTCCGGGATCGTAAAAATAGAATGGGCAGAAAGGGATATGCCGGTACTGCGTTTAATACGTGAACGTTTCGCTAAAGAGAAACCGCTGAAAGGGATCCGCGTTGCAGCCTGCCTTCATGTTACCACAGAGACCGCTAACCTTGCGCTTACATTGAAAGAAGGCGGCGCAGAAGTAGTGGTATGTGCATCGAATCCTTTATCGACACAAGATGATACCGCTGCCGCTATCGTAAAAGAATTTGGTATACCGGTTTATGCTATAAAAGGCGAAGACAATAAGACATACTACAAACATATCAATGCCGTGCTGGATACAAAGCCGAATATAACGATGGACGATGGCGCAGATCTTGTATCTACAATTCATAAAGAACGCAAGGATTTACTGAAGAATATTATCGGCGGCACGGAAGAGACAACCACCGGCTGCATCCGATTAAACAGCATGGCGAAGGGAAAGAAACTTAAATATCCCATAATCGCGGTGAATGAAGCTGATACAAAACACCTGTTCGATAACAGATACGGCACGGGGCAGAGCACTATCGATGGCATCACCCGTGCAACAAATATACTATGGGCCGGCAAGAGCGTTGTTGTATGCGGATACGGCTGGTGCGGCAGGGGCGTTGCCATGAGGGCACGAGGAATGGGAAGCCATATTATTGTCACCGAAGTCAATCCGATTCGTGCTTTAGAGGCCACTATGGATGGCTACTCTGTTATGCCGATCGCCGAGGCGGCAAAGGTAGGAGATGTCTTCATTACGCTTACCGGCGATATAAACGTTATTGATAAAATGCACTTTCCAAAGATGAAGGACGGGGCAATCGTAGCGAACAGCGGGCATTTTAATGTCGAGATAAATATAGTTGCCCTCGAGAAAATGTCACTAGCGAAACGCAGACTCAGGCCGAATATAGATGAATACACCCTTAGAGACGGGCGAAAAATTTACCTACTGGGGGAGGGAAGATTAATCAACCTGGCGGCAGCCGAGGGACATCCGTCCAGCGTGATGGATATGAGCTTTGCCAATCAGGCACTTTGTGCGGAGTTTCTAGTTAAAGAAGGAATCAATGAGCCCGGCGTTTACAACGTGCCTACGGCAATCGACAAGGAAGTAGGCAGACTGAAACTGGCATCAATGGGTATAACTATTGACACACTCACGAAAGAACAACGAAAATACCTTGAGAGTTGGGAATTAGGCACATAATCTGGAAAGGAATGCGTAATGAGTACATTTATGACATCGCCATCTCTATTTCTGACCTCTGAATCGGTTACTGAAGGTCATCCGGATAAACTATGCGATCAGATATCAGATGCCATTCTTGATTCCATCATGGAAAAAGACCCGTTCGGCCGGGTGGCCTGCGAAGTCGCCACGACGACTGGTCTGGTTATCGTCATGGGTGAGATAACCACCAACTGCTACGTTGATGTGCCGCAGATAGTAAGGAGAGTAGTCCGGGATACAGGCTATACCAAGCCGGAGTACGGTTTCGACTACCAGTCTGTGGGCGTAATGGTTTCCATCAAGGAGCAATCCACCGATATCGACCAGGGCGTGAGCAAGTCGCTGGAAGCCAGGGAAAGCGCTGGCGTCAGCCACCTCGATGAAATCGGCGCGGGAGACCAGGGCATGATGGTCGGCTTTGCCTGCAATGAAACACCGGAACTGATGCCCCTTCCCATCACCCTGGCGCACAAACTGTGCTGGCGGCTGGCCCAGGCCCGGAAGGAGAAAATAATCAAATACCTGCGTCCCGACGGCAAATCTCAGGTCACCGTCGAATACAGTAAGGGAGTTCCGAAGCGTATTGTCAACGTCGTCATCGGCGCCCAGCATGACGATAATGTGACCCATGACCAGATTGAGAAAGACATCATCAAGTACGTGATTACAGGGGTGATTCCCACCCGGTTGCTCGATGCTGATACGAAATACTATGTGAACGGCACCGGCCGGTTCGTCATCGGAGGACCGGTATCAGATACGGGTGTTACCGGGCGCAAGATAATCGTTGATACGTACGGTGGCATAGCCCGGCACGGCGGCGGGGCCTTCTCCGGAAAGGACTGCACCAAGGTGGACCGTTCGGCCTCCTATATGGCGCGGTACATCGCCAAGAACATTGTGGCCGCCGGACTGGCCGACCGCCTGGAGATACAGGTGGCTTATGTCATCGGCAAGGCGCATCCACTATCGGTTTCTATCGAGACCTTTGGCACGAATAAAGTCTCAGATAATGTGATCTTAAAACTTGTAAATAAACACTTCGATTTACGTCCAGCCGCAATTATAGAATCTCTGGACCTGAGACGACCGATTTACCGCCAGACCGCCGCTTACGGACATTTCGGACGTCCTGATCTAGACCTGCCATGGGAGAAAATAGATAAGGCCAACATACTGAGGAAAGAAGCTGGCCTTAAAAGCAAGTGATGCGGCAAACTATAGTTGATCGAGCTTAAAGGAAACAGGCTAAAGTGAAAGCGGTCATCCTGGTAGGCGGCGAGGGAACGAGGCTTAGGCCTCTAACATACAGCACGCCCAAGACGATGGTGCCTATTTTAAACCGCCCGTTCCTAGAGCATATGCTCAAATACATGAAAAACCATCATATCGATGACGTTGTTCTAGCGTTATGTTATCTACCTGACCACATAAGAGAATATTTCGGCGACGGCAGCGATCGCGGGGTAAAATTGACATATGTCGTCGAGGGCTCTCCTCTAGGAACCGCAGGCGCAGTAAAGAACGTGGCGCAACACCTGAATGAAACCTTCTTTGTGTTCAACGGCGACGTATTCACCGACATGGACCTCAGCGCAATGTTGGAGACGCACAGAAATAAGTCGGCCAAAGCGACTATAGCGTTAACACCGGTTGATGATCCCACAATGTACGGTGTAGTGGAGACGGATACAAATGGCCGCGTCAAACGCTTTATTGAAAAACCAAAGCGGGAAGCTGTAACAACAAATATGATTAACGCCGGTATCTATATACTAGAGCCCAGTCTCCTAGACTATATTCCTGCCAATCAAAGCTATACGTTCGAGCGTGGCCTTTTCCCGCTGCTTTTGGAACGCGACGATCCTTTTTATAGCTTCAATTCACACGGTTACTGGATTGACATAGGAACCCCCGAAAAATATATGCAAGTTAATAGCGACCTGCTAGCAGGCGATATCACTACAGATTTCCCCGGCAGTGCGTATAGCAGGAACGTATGGACCGAAGCAGGATGTAACATACACCCAAAAGCTAAACTCGATGGCCCGGTAGTAATCGGACGCAATTGTGTTATAGAGGCAAAGGCTCATATCAAGGGCCCAACCGTAATCGGGCCCGATTGCTATATCGGTACCGACAGCCTTGTTGAAAAGTCGATTATCTGGCAAAATGTCAAAGTAGGCAGAGGCGCAAAACTCCGGAAGTGCCTCATTGCCGACGCAGTATCGGTCGGCGAAGGTTGTGATGTCGCCGCAGGATGCATAATCGGCAACAAGGTATCCATGAAGAAGCGTATAAAATTGGCCCCCGATACGAAGATTATGCCGGGAGAGACGTTGTACGCTTCCAAGAACACGAGCGGTTAGCATAGCATCGATTACGTTTAGCTAATGCGAAAGAGGGATTAAATTGGCAGCGAAGATTAAATTTGGCACAGATGGATGGCGCGGCATCATCGCGGATGATTTCACTTTCGATAGTGTCCGAACTTGTGCGCAGTCCGCCGCCGATTACTTGAAGTCAGCCGGGCTGGCGAATCGCGGTATGGTAATAGGCTATGACACCAGATTCTCCTCCGAGAACTTCGCAGCAGCTGCAGCCGAGGTCATCGCCGCAAATGGAATCCAGGTCTATTTGTGTGAAAGTGCAGCGCCAACACCTGTCATAAGCTACTCAATACTCAATTTCAAGGCCGGTGGGGGCATCATCATAACCGCCAGTCATAATCCAGGGTCATGGAACGGCTTCAAATACAAACTGAACGACGCACGCAGTGCCTCGACGGAAGTTATCGCTGAACTGGAAAAGGGAATCGCCCGTATACAAGCCGGAGCAGGGGTCAAGCAGATTCACTTGGACGACGCTATTAAGAGCGGAATTGCCAAGAAGTTCGATCCGGCGCCTGCGTATATAAATCATATCGGTAAATTAGTCGATATAGAGAAGATCCGGCACAGCGGTATCAACATCGCGGTCGACTCGATGTACGGAGCCGGCGCGGGATATTTCAGAAACATCATAGGCAGCGGTAAGACAAAGATCACCGAGATTCACAAGAAACGCAACCCTCTTTTCCCCGGCATCCAGCCCGAACCAATAGCGCATAACCTGAAGGAGCTTTCTGCGAAAATTAAAAAAAGCGGTGCCGATGTTGGCCTAGCGACCGATGGCGATGCGGATCGCATCGGAATCATGGATGAAAAAGGCGAATTTATAACCACGTTGCAGACTTATGCGCTTCTCGCCTTATATTTACTCGAAGTGCAAGGGCAGCGCGGCGCTATAATCAAAACGATAACCACAACTAATATGCTGTTCCGTCTAGGCGAGTTATACAACGTGCCCGTATATGAAACGGCCGTTGGATTCAAATACGTCGCACCGCTGATGATGGCGGAGAATGCAATGATGGGCGGCGAGGAAAGCGGCGGCTACGGATATCGAGGCCACATGCCGGAACGCGATGGGATTCTCTCAGGACTGTTCTTCCTGGACTTCATGATAACGCTGAAGAAAAGCCCATCACAGCTTATCGAATATCTATACAGCAAAGTCGGCCCTCACCATTATGATCGGCTGGACGTCAACTTCCCACCTGAAGAGCGTGAAGCGATAATGGAACGTCTGACCAAAAGCAAACCTGCAAACATTGATGGAACAACAGTAAGTGAGATCGATACAAGAGACGGCTTCCGGTTTCTTATGAAGGACGGCAGCTGGCTTTTAATACGCTTCTCCGGCACTGAACCCATCATGCGCATATACTCAGAGAGCAGCAGCCTCGAAAAAGTAAAACGCTTCCTCGAAGCAGGGAAAAAATTGACGGGTGTGAAATAATGATAAACTTAGACGATCCTAAAATTTACGAAAAACTTGACTCAACAAAATTGCACGAGCGTATCAGAAACTTGCCGCAGCAATGCCGGCAGGCGTGGCAGAGCGCTGTAGCTTTACCTTTACCAAAAGACTTCAAGAAAATCGATAAGATCGTGATTATCGGAATGGGCGGCTCTGCCATCGGGGGGGACTTATTAAGAGCACTGGTCAGCATTCAAAGCAAGGTCGATGTCACAGTACAAAGAGATTATCACTTGCGAAAGTCAGTTGATAAAAATACACTGGTCATCGCCTCCAGCTATTCTGGAAATACCGAGGAGACCATATCGGCTTTCAATCAGGCGCTTGAAGTTCCATGTAAAAAGTTTGTTATTACGACTGGCGGTAAAATCAGTGAAATAGCAGCGAAGAGTGGAGTGCCGCTGTTCTCGTTCGGCTATAGCTCGGAGCCGCGGGCGGCGCTGGGCTACAGCTTCTTCTCGTTACTGGCATTTCTGCATAACCTTGATATCATCTCCAGCGAGCTTTTGAATATCGACGAAACTATAGATACATTGAAGGATATATCAGCAAAGCTGAGTAAGGATATCCCGACAAGCGGTAATGCTGCTAAGCAATTAGCAATAAAACTATACGATCACCTAGTAATCATCTATGGCGCGGGCATACTCTCTAGTGTGGCCTACAGGTGGAAGACGCAAATCAACGAAAACAGCAAGGCATGGGCTTTTGCTGAGACCTTACCTGAGTTGAACCATAACGCCGTTGTCGGATATAAATTCCCTTCCGAGTCGGCAGGCAATACATTCGTTATCATGCTAAGAACACCCGATTTGCATCCGCGTATCCTTAAACGATATGACATTACAGGCGATATCCTCTCTAAATCACACATACCGCATGAGATCATAGATGCCAGTGGAAAGACACCGCTCTGCCAAATGATGAGCTCAATCCTATTAGGCGACTACGTAAGCTACTATCTGGCGATGCTGTATGATATAAACCCATCGCCTGTCGAGATTATCGACTATCTGAAAAAAGAACTATCCTCCTCTAATTAGATACAAAATAAGACCGCATGCTTTTACCATCTATCGCATGCGGTCTTTTGTTTCAATGTATATTCAGATTAAAAACTAACGCTTCGTGTACTGCTTCGCCTTCCGAGCTTTGACAAGACCATACTTCTTCCGCTCTTTGACGCGTGCGTCGCGCGTCAACAGCCCGTGAGTCTTCAGTAATTTCTTCAGATTAGCATCATAAACCACTATAGCACGTGCTATTCCATGACGTATTGCACCAGCTTGTCCACAACAACCTCCACCTGTAACCTTAACAGTAATACTGAATTTCTCCAGACTATCCGTTACAACTAATGGTTCTAATATTGTATTCCTGTGTCTCTCAATTGGAAACATCTCCTCAAGCGGCTTGCCATTTACTATGATTGCACCTCCTCCTGAGTTGATACGTACTTGAGCTACAGAGCATTTCCTTCTTCCTGTGGCGTGTAAGTAACCTTTATCGTTCAACTATTCCCCCTTCTCGGATTTCCCCAGTTGAGCCTTATGCGGATGCTCATCACCAGCATAAACCTTTAATCTGCCCATGATTTGACGTCCAAGTCGGTTATGGGGAATCATACCTTTGACCGCAAACGTAATTATGCGATCTGGATGTGTTTTTAGCATATCATTGTATTTTACACTTACAAGGCCGCCGGGATAATTCGAATGGCGATAATAAATCTTTTGCTCGTCCTTCTTCCCCGTGACCTTTATCTTTGCGGCATTCACAACTACAACGTAGTCCCCTACATTCAAATTAGGCGAATAAGTAGTCTTATTCTTACCCAGCAAAATGGTTGCCACATCTGTAGCAAGCCGTCCCAGGGTTTTGCCGGAGGCATCTATAACATGCCACTGGCGATTAATATCAGCCAATTTCGTCGTATAAGTCTTCATCTCACATCACCAAGATAATTCACTTTCATCAAAAATAAACCGTGTGGCGGAACTGCCGGTCCCGCCGTTGCAGGCTTTCCGAATTCGAATATTTTACGGAAAGCCGATACATCGCTAAGTTTTAAACCCACCTTTAAAAGAGAACCCACCGTCATTCGCATCTGATGCGGCAGAAACGCATTCGCTTCGATATGGCAACTGACCACCGAGCCCTCTCTATACGTACTAGCCCGATAAACCGTACGAGTTGTATTTATGCGCCCCTCTAATGCACTTGCAAACGGCGCAAAGTCATGTGTTCCTTCCAAGACTTTGCATGCTTCGTTCATAACATCAACTTCAAGAGGCCGCCTCACCAACAGTGCATCCCGTCGCCTTAGAGGAGACCGAGTCGGCTCATTCCAAATATAGTAACAATACTCCCGGCTCAGCGCATCCCTCCTTGGATCGAAATCGTCTCTGACTTTGTGGGCCTCCTTAACAGCAATATCTTCCGGTAAATAAAAGTTTAACGCTTTAGTAATATTCTCCAGCGTCAAGGATGAACCTGTTTCGAATACTGCCACCTGACCCTTTGCATGAACACCCTGATCGGTGCGTCCTGCAAATACCGTTAGAACACGCTCACCCGTAATCTTCGCTATAGCTTCTTCCAATTCCCCCTGTATCGTCGGCACATTGCTT
>CAZWOG010000005.1:0-12375 GCA_964635685.1 uncultured Dehalococcoidales bacterium
GCCATATCGAGTACCTCCAGTATAAACTAACCTTATTGCTTGGGCTCCTGCTCCTTCTTAGCCTTGGGCGGCTTCATTAAGAACGCTGCCAGCAACAAGCCGAGCCCTGCCAGTATCGCAACCGGTATGAAGGCAGTTAACATCGCTTGCTGTCCTCCTCCCCCAAATATACTCTTTGAGTACGCAGCGACAAACGTGGCCACCAGGCCGCCTACGCCGTATGCTAGGAACATGACACCGTAGTTCCTGCCTGAGAACTTGGTACCGAAGTACTGAGCCGTAGCCGTAGGTGCAATGGCCAGCCAGCCGCCGAGCCCCAGATAGAAAGCGATGAAGGCCACAAAGTACATTATCTTGTGCGCCCCTGATACAAGATCGCCACTCTTCACCATTATCATGATGATGGCAGCGGCCAAAATGATCACGAAAGTAATTATAGCCGCCACTCTCGGCCCCAGCTTGTCAGTCACAAACCCCAGCAACGGCCGACCTCCTGCATTGAATGGAGCGAGAATAAACTGCACCACAGTCGCGGTAAGACCGATACCGACCAGCGTCATAACAGGCTTATAGATGCCAATAGCCATAAGGCCTGCGAGCGCACCTATGGTGTAGCATACGAACAAGACCCAGAATGCCTTGGTCTTGACGATTTCTTTGCGGTTATAGTTAACAGCGCTGGTAGCTGCCGCAGGCGCTGCCTTTGGCGTCCATCCCGCCGGCTTCCATCCAGCCTCCGGGAACTTCATGAACCAACCCGAAACGAGGATGACAACCAGGAATACTATGCCCAGATACAATAACGCATCGAACAGTTGACCGTTCATATTAATGAGCTTCTGACCCAGGTATGTGCTGATGAACGGGGAGCCGCCGAACCCGGCTATCGCCAGACCTGTAGCCAATCCCTTCTTATCAGGGAACCATCTGGTGGAGATCTGAATCGGTACGAGATAGCAAATGCCCACGCCGCTGCCACCGATCACGCCATAAGTAAGCACAAACAGAGCAATGTTATTCGTCCATTTGGCAACGAAGGAAGCCAGTATCCAGCCCAAAGCGACTACAATTCCACCGATGATTGTCTGCTTCTTCGGCCCTAGCTTATCCAGCAGCTGGCCGCTAAACAGGAACACAATGGCGAAAAACAGCAGGAAGACGCCGAATGGGATTTGTTGTTTAAAAATGTCCCCCGCTGCCTGAACCCCAGCCACAGGGGCGAAACCCCACTCTTTGGCAAGTTGCGTGCCAAAAATGCTGTAGGCATAGATGCTGCCCAGACACAGGTTTATGATGAACCCGAGGAATACGAGCATCCATCGGCCCTTTTCCGCCGGCATACCGAAGAGCTTTGTACCTTCCGCCATCAGTCACTCCTCCCTTTAGATTTTTATATTATTACCAAATAATTCCTGACGGTGGAGGATGGAGCTAATCAGCCATCCTCCACCAAACATCTCTTAATGACTAGGGTATGCGCTCCTTGACCAAGGTATCGACAACCGAAGGATCGGCAAGAGTAGAGGTATCGCCAAGGTTGCTGACGTCGCCGGAAGCTATCTTGACCAGGATTCTTCTCATGATCTTGCCGCTTCGTGTCTTGGGAAGGCCGTCAGCAAACTGAATCTTCTCAGGGCTTGCTATAGGACCGATCTCCTTGCGCACGTGGGCCACAAGCTCTTTCTTCAGGTCTTCTGACTTCGGCTTGCCCACCTTCAATGTCACATAGGCATATATAGCCTGGCCCTTGATGTTGTGCGGGATGGGCACAACAGCCGCCTCGGCTACGAACGGATGGCTCACCAGAGCGCTCTCAACCTCAGCCGTTCCGATACGATGGCCTGATACCTTGATAACATCGTCGATGCGGCCCATCAGCCAGTGATAGCCGTCATTATCAATCCTGGCGCCATCGCCAGCCATGTAAAAGCCCGGGAAGCGGTCATAGTAAATCTCTTTGATCCTCTTGTTTCCGGGATCGTTCCACAATCCGCGGAGCATTCCCGGCCATGGCTTTGAGATGCAGAGGTACCCGCCCTCGTTCACGCCGACCTGCTTGCCTTCCTCGTTCAGGATTGCGGTCGCGATCCCAGGGAACGGGAATGTTGCAGAACCCGGTTTAAGCGGGGTAGCGCCCGGCAGCGGGGTGATCAGGATGCCGCCGGTCTCCGTCTGCCACCATGTATCGACTATCGGGCAGCGGGTCTTGCCGATGGTATTGTAGTACCATATCCAGGCCTCGGGGTTGATGGGCTCGCCCACGCTCCCGAGAATCCTTAAGGAAGAAAGATCGCGATTATTGGGCCAATCGTCTCCGTCTTTCATCATGGCGCGGAGAGCGGTAGGAGCGGTATAGAATATGTTAACTTTGTACTTCTCTACTATCTGCCAGAACCTGTCAGGCTTCGGGTAGTTCGGCACGCCCTCGAACATGAGGGAGGTCGCGCCGTTGGCCAGAGGCCCGTATACGATGTAGCTATGGCCGGTGATCCAGCCGATGTCCGCGGTGCACCAGTAGGTGTCCTCATCTTTAACATCGAAAATCCACTTGCAGGTCTGCATCGTGTAAAGCAGAAATCCGGCTGTGGTATGTATAACTCCCTTCGGCTTGCCGGTGCTGCCGCTGGTGTAAAGTATGAAGAGGATATCCTCTGCATCCATAGGCTCGGGCTCGCACACCGCCTTGATATCGGGAGCGGCCACTTCCTCGTGATACCAGTGGTCGCGGCCCTGCTTCATGACGACCTCGTTACCCACGCGCTTAACAACAAACACGTCTTTTACGGTCGGGCACTGCGCCACAGCTGTATCGGCGCCGGCCTTTGATGAAACGGTCTTGCCGCTGCGATAGTAGCCGTCAGCGGTAACAAGAACTGCAGAGCCACAATCCTGGATTCTATCCCTTAAAGCCTCAGCGCTGAATCCGCCGAATACGATGCTGTGAATAGCACCGATCCTAGCACAGGCGAGCATCGCAACCGGCAGCTCCGGGATCATTGGAAGGTATATGCTGACACGATCGCCCTTCTTAACGCCGTATTTCTTCAGAACGTTGGCGAACTTGCAGACCTCGGTATAAAGCTGCTGGTATGTAAGGATCCTAGTCTCGCCAGGCTCACCTTCAAATATGATAGCAGCCTTGTTCTTGCGCCATGTATTCAGGTGGCGGTCGATACAGTTATAAGCTACATTAATCTTGCCGCCGAGGAAGAAGTTGAACTCCGCCTTCTTAAAATCGGACTGGGACACTTTGTCCCACTTCTTAATCCAGTCCAGCTGCTCGGCTGCCTCTGCCCAGAAAGCATCGGTGTCATCCATCGACTTCTGATAGATGTCCTTGTACTGTTTCATGCTTTTGATATAAGCCTTCTTGCTAAGCTCCTTAGCGGGCCTAAAAATTCGATTTTCTTCCTGCATTGAAGTAATTGATTTTACTTCTTCTCCCATTTTCTCCTTCTCCTCCTTTATTTTACAGAACCACCCATACTTTTCTTAAGGGCTGTAAATTTACTCCTAGTACTACCGTCTATGAGTTTGTCGCCAACTTTAATTATTAAACCACCGATCATTTCAGATGAGGTGTCAGTGCTAACTAATACCTTGCGACCCACTATGTCGCCAAGACGATGTGCTAATTTGGCTTCATCATCTGCTGACAGCTTCACCGCAGTCACCACGTCGGCATGGGCAATCCCCTTTTTCTCATCAAACATACGCCCATATTCACGGGTGACATCTGTAATAATATTCAAGCGGCCTCTAGAAACAAGCAATAAAGCGAGATTCATAACCATAGGATTGATCCCTTTAAGACCCTGATGCAGAACCTTAGCTTTATTATCAAAGTGAATTTTAGGATTTTCCAAAAAAGCCAAAAGAAGGGGATCCTTCACCGCTTCTGATAATCGTTCCAGATCCCCCCGCCACACATCTAATTCATTGCGCTCCAGAGCAATCTGAAACGCAGCACGGGCATGCCTTCTGGCCGCAGCGCTAGCCATTATCCATCCCCTTTAGATGCCTGCTCCAGCACTTCCTCGATAAGACGGCGATGCTTCTCTTTATCCAGGGTTTCTTTAACAACTTTCTCAGCTGCCATTATGGTTAGGTCAACAAATTCGCGCCTGACTTCATCGATAGCCTTATCTCGGTCTCTCTCTATCTCGGTACGAGCCTTAGCCACGATATTCTCAGCCTCTTTCTTAGCCTCAGCTTTCGCCTCTTCCTTTAGGCGTTCGCCTAGCTGCGCTGCCTGCGCCAATATATTCTGGCCTTCCTTGCGAGCTGTCTCCAATTGAGCTTTAACCTGCTCTTCCGTCTTTGCCAGCTGCTCTTTTATCTGCTCTGCCTGCTGCATGCTTTCCTTTATACGTTCAGAGCGCTGATCCAGCATTCGTCGCATCGGTTTATACAGCAGAAGAGAAAGAAGGCCAAAAAGAATGCCAAAGTTTATTAGCTGAGCAAGCAGTATGTCCCAATTTATTCCAATTCCGCTCATATTGACTTCTCCTCTCCGATCCCGGAGATAACTCTAAACCATCTACGCAACGAAGATTAGCAAGATAGCCACGATCAGAGCATAGATCGCAATAGCCTCGCAGAAGGCGATGGCCAGAATCATGTTGGTCATGATCGGGCCACGGGCTTCCGGGTTGCGCCCCAAGGCCTGCATGGCGCCGTAAGCGAGCCACCCAATGCCCAGAGCTGGCCCAATTGCGCCAACACCTATAGCAAATGCTGCGGCGATCAACTTCATAGTCTCCGGTGTCATTCTAATCCCCCTTTCAGGTTATTTGTGCTCTTTATGCCCCTCCTCATGCTCCCCATGAGGAGTAACCGCCATTGATACAAACACCAAGCTCAATCCGAAGAAGATAAGGGCTTGGATAAAGCCAACAAACAGCTCCAGACCATAAAACGGCAACGCAACAACCCAGGGCAGGAGGAATATCATGGAAATTACGAGGATTTCCCCGGCCATCATGTTGCCAAATAGACGGAAGGTGAAGCTGACGATACGTATTAACTCACTCACACCTTCAACTAATCCCACAAACGCATCGATGATGCCGTTGAAGATCATTCCAAAGCCACTCTTGATCTTACCGCGAAATATACATGTTACAGCACCAGCGAGCTTGCCAAAGTTTACAAACTTTTTCATATAATGCGTGAATCCCTGTGCGCGTATCCCCCAGTATTCTACGAATACAAACGACACTAGCGCCAGCGCCAGAGGGACATTGATATCGGTGTTAGCACCCCTCAACAAGGGAACTAGAACCTCATGTCCTTCAGTATTGGTATGCCAGAAACCTATACTCATGAACCCAGGGAAGAGGGAAAGCCAGGCATTAAAAAGGACGAAGAAGAAAATAGTAGCCAGTATAGGGAAGAACTTGCGCCCGTTTTCCTTGCCCGCCACGCTGTCTACAAAATTCCCCAGTCCCTCAACAGCCATCTCCATTACGTTCTGGAGCCCACTGGGGATAAGCTTCATCTTGCGTGTGGCAAAGAAAGAGACAAGCCCAAGAACAAGTATAGTAAGCCATGCTGCAAGCATGGTATTTGTAATAGGAATACCGCCGGGCGTCCACAATTTCTCTGCGGCAAGTTCAACTTCTGGCTTGGGAGTTCCAAAGAAAAGGCGCCCTAATAATACTAGGCCGCCACAAGCAAGAGCTATTATTATAATCCGGGGCCATTTGCCTAACCGGCCCCACAATTTTCCTATTGCCACTATCGTCCTTTAATCTTTATTGTTCTTATCCCGCCCCAGCATCGCCTGCAACATGCGGTAGGTCCCATAGAAGGCTGTGAACAACCCCATCCCCAACCCCAGCAGGGTGAACAAAGGACTCTTGTTGAATTTCCCGTCTAACCATACCCCCAGCGCAACTCCACCCGCTATACACACACCTATATAAAATCCTACACCGGTAAACCTTAGAGCCGCCGCCCAACGCTCCATAGTCAAAACCTTGACTAGTATATCACACCACCTACCCCCATGCAATATTTATCTATAAAACGCGACGATTCAATACAAACGCAATTTAATCAACAGAATTCGGCACTGTCAGAGCCATCATCCGTGGAGAACAGTTTAGCGAAATCCCCATCGAAATCTTCCAGAAAATCATGTAGGCCTAGCACATCGGCTGAATCTATTGTTTCAACTTCGTGCAATTTCGTGAAATCATCAGCGGAGAGGTCGCTTATCAATTTTGCGGTTTGCCCCTTCTCCAGAATAGCAGCCACCAACCCTTCGTTTTCACATATGGAGCAATAGACGCTGAGAAACCACAGATCGCTGTGACGTCCGAGGACTTGTACGTTGTCTCCCTCATAGAGCGCACCGCAGACGCTGCAACTTACAGCGCTCATAAGGTGCCTGATGAAATGTTCATTCATCTTTTTAAACTCGATCAGGGGGTCAGGATTTTTCAAGATCGTCCAGGTTTAATGTTTCTATGATATCCTTGAATGGGGCCAGCTTCCTTAATTCATCCTCGCTTATGTCAACCTCTTCCCCTTCTTTAGTCGAAAGCACAATCCCGGCAGTATCAAGCACTGCGCCTTCAACAAATATCGGCACTTCAACCCTCACAGCCAGTGCTATGGCGTCGCTGGGACGAGCGTCTATCTGTATACTTTTGCCATCGACTATAAGGTTGATATTGGCGTAGAAAGTATCGTTGCGCAAAGCGGTTATAACAATCGACTCAACCCTTGCTCCCAGACATTCGATTACCGAGCGCAGCAGGTCATGGGTCAGCGGGCGTGGCATCTCTCCCCCCTGGACTCCGATCATTATCGATTCCGCTTCAGATATACCGATCCAGATGGGAAGATGTCTATTCCCATCCTTTTCCTTTAATATCACCACGCGCTGCGTGCTCATCAAGCCCATGCGAATGCTGGCAACTTGCATCTCGATCATTGGGAACCTCCCATACAGGCCTCTAGCCTTTGCTAATTTTAACCTCGCCCATACACCTGTGTCAATGTGAACCCCCCTGAGCAGAGTAATGTGGCAACTGCAGCTATTTATCCTCCCTCTCACATCTGCTTTAAGCTGATAATCTGCCGACCTCTCCGGCACTTAGCTCTCGTACGCGACCCTCACCCAAGCCCCCCAGCACGAGGTCCCCTACCCGTACGCGCTTCAAAGCTATCACCCGACGTCCAAGATGCGAAAACATGCGCCGCACCTGTCTTTTCTTCCCTTCGTGCATTGTTATGCTGTAGTTATATAAAAGCGAGGACTTTGTCGCTTTAACGACAGCCCGATGCGTAATCCTTTCTTCCAGTTCGATCCCCTGCTCCAAGGCACGTATCTGTTCATGCGACAGGTTACCATCTATACGCACCAGATATTCCTTCTCATGCTCGAACCTGGGATGGGTCAGGCGATAGGTAAGCTCGCCGTCGTTGGTCAGTAGAAGCAAACCAGTGCTATCCTTATCCAGACGTCCCACCGGATGCAAACCGAGGCTGCGATATCGTTCAGGTAAAATATCGATGACTGTCTTGCGCCCCCTCTCATCATGCACAGTTGAGAGGACGCCCGCTGGCTTGTTGAGCATCAAATACACAAGCTTGTTTGGCTTTATGTCGACTACGCAACCATTGACCGTTACCCGATCCTTATCCTCATCGACAGCATAGCGCAAATCGCTCACGACACGGCCGTTCACCTGCACCGAGCCCTGCATTATCGCATCAGCCATGCGCCTGCGTGAACCCGCACCGGCCTCGGTTAGAGCTTTGAGTAATGATTTAGAGGATGTTTCTTTCATTCATCTACTGCCTGTAATACTGTGAAAAATCCGGCTTCCCCAGTATATACCTAATACATTGTCTGAGCCAGAGGATTTGGTCAACCCCCTGCTATCCCCCATGAATGGGGGAATCGTTATCCAAACCCCCTGTGAGTCCCCCATACTTTGGGGGACTTAAGAAGATTTAGGGGACACCCCTAATACCCCGTGCAGGAGGAACCTCCTGCACCTCTACACATCGACGTGCGGGGCGATTTATTGTTCAACCCCCTTGTTCCACCATTAAAGGGCGAACACAGAGGTTCGCCCCTACAGGAGGACTTAATAAGAATTAGGGGACACCCCTAGAACGCCGGTCCTTCCATGGAAGGACACCTCTATCTATAGTC
The DNA here is from genome assembly GCA_964635685.1 of uncultured Dehalococcoidales bacterium. GTDB lineage: Bacteria > Chloroflexota > Dehalococcoidia > E44-bin15 > E44-bin15 > JAYEHL01. The sequence continues at coordinate 8,174 of CAZWOG010000005.1, forward strand.
GCCTGCGTAGAAGCATATTGTATAAAACATAAATTTGATTTAAAATTTAATCTCTGTTATAATCCCGCAAAGTCTGATAAGACGCTGAGCGAGGCACTGATAAAATATACCTGATTAAAGGAGCGATATCGAGAATGAGAAAATTTTTTGTCAAAGTGCTCATGAAGATTATGTTCAAAACGCTTCCCTTGATTAAGTATTATCCCTTCAAGTGGCTTGCCCCGGGCATCAACAAATCGGTGAACTGGTACATGCAGAAGAGATTCCCTACGCCAAAAGCGCAACCGAAGACACAAACCCCACCCCCTGCGGACCAGCCCAAATCTTAGAGCAAATCTCTTGACACCCATCGGCTGCCGCATCTTAATCCGCCGCGGTTCCCCACCCGTCTGCAATCGCATGCGACTCACACACCTGTCCCCTGAATATCCTCTGTTGCCCGATTACTGCTTTATACATTATTATTAATATGGGAATTATAGAAGGTCGCTGAAAAGATCAACCCCCTTTATCCCCCATTCATGGAGGGAAGTTTAAGGGGATAGGTGACACCCCTAATCCTTCTGCGGAAGGACCGCCAGAGGGTGATCCCTCTGGACTTCCCAAATCTGAATGACGTTTGTTTAAATAAGGGATGGGGTGCAACCTAAAATCCCGGCAGGAGAATTTCTCCTGAACCTCTTTTTAACCAGTCCCTTCAAAAAACGTAGGGGCACAGCATGCTGTGCCCCTAAAATATCAATCACATAAAAACGACGATCACCCCAGCCCGTAGACCACGGTGTTGGCCTCGCGCATGGCCTTGTCGATAAGGCCCAAGCCGGAGACATCGCCGACGGTGAATGATTCTGACACAAACCCCTTGCAGGCCTCGTACAGCTCGGTCTTGGGATCGATGGTCCCGGCGAGGATGACAGTATCGGCAACGATCATATGCTCCTTGTCGCCGTACTGCGGCTTGAACCACACGCCTTCTTTGGTGATCCTGGTAACATCGCAGTTTGTATGCATGGTGATGCACAGATCGCGCATGCGCTCGATGTGCTCGGCGCGCCGCTTGTCCCCGATCTCGGGCGCCAGCACCTCGGGCGAATCGATTATGGCCACGCAGCGCCCGCGCTGTGCGATAAACTCGGCCGACTCGATGGCCGCCAGGTCCGCGCCGACGACCACGACCCTGTTGCCGATGAGCGGCAGCCAAGACTGGGTCATGTTCTGGATGCGCTCGGGCGTCATCAGCCTCTGCATGAGGCCGCCGCCGAGCCCGAGCCCGACCTTCAGCCACATCGGTATCTTCTCCCCACCCTCGGCCGGTATCTCGCCGTACATCATCTCGTGCAGCATGGTGCCAGTGATGACGTGCGGCAGGTTACTGCCTTCGATCTGCGGCATAACGACCCTGCCGCCGCTGGCGTCGATGAGGACATCGGGCTTCTCGCGTTTAACCATATCGGGGGTCACCTTGACCCCGAGCTTCATGTCAACATGCAGCTTCTTCAGTTGTATCATGAGATAGTCAAGCAATGTCTCATTATCAGGATGCACCGTGCAGGCGGTAACGAGCGCGCCGCCGACGCGGTGATGCCTGTCATACAATGTAACTTTGTGTCCGCGCATAGCTGCGACCCGAGCCGCTTCCATGCCGCCGGGGCCTGCCCCCACGATCATTATCTTCTTTGGATTAGCCGTCTTGCCCTCCAGCGGCCACTCCTCCTCCTTGCCCATGCGCGCGTTGACGGCGCAGCGCACATCCTCCAGCTTCATCAGCGAGTCCACGCAGGTCAGGCAGCGCACACAGTGGCGTATGTCATCCAGACGGTCCTCCATGATCTTCTTGGTCAGCTCAGGATCCGCCAGGAACGGGCGCCCCATGACCACCGCGTCGCACCATCCGTTACGCAGCAGCTCCTCGGCGCGCACCGGGTCGTGGATGCAGCCCACCGGCATCACGGGCACGGAGACGACCTCCTTGATAGCATGCGCCGCCGGCACGTTGAAGCCGCACTTATAGTTGACACCGGCGATGATCTGATCGACAAGCGAGGTGATGACGCCACCTGAAACATGGAAACAGTCCACGCCCGCCGCCTCCAGCATGGGAGCGATGCGCTGAGTATCAGTCATGTCGCGGCCGTTGGCGCCTCCAACGTTCTCATCACCGGATATGCGCACCGTCATCGGGAAGTCTCGTCCGACTACTTCCCTAATCCTCTTGATGGTCTCCAGCGGCAGCCTGACGCGCCCTTCGACCGTGAATCCGACATATGGGCCCTCCTCGCGCTTGTTGCGCAACGGGGAGAGGAAGGAACCAAGTAAATTATAGTTGTGCGCCATGTGCAGCTCTATGCCGTCGTAGCCGGCCTCGCGCGCCCTCCTCGCCGCCTGGGCGTACATTTCGATCAGGGCCGGCAGCTCATCGTCCGCCAGCTCGCGGCACACCTGCTGCGTGGACTCGGAGCGGTTCACGGAGGGCCCGATGCAGGGCAGGTTCTCAAGGAACGGGGCCAGCGACTCCGGCCCGGGGTGCGTGAGCTGCGGGATTATCTTTGCGCCGTACTTATGAACAGCATCTGTAAGGCGCTTGTGGTTCTCTATCTGGAAATCACTGTGGAGGCCGACCGATAGCGGCTGGTACCTGTGCATCGCATCAACCGAGTTCATCTCGGTGATGATCAGTCCCACGCCGTTTTTGGCGCGTTCTACCCAGTACGAAATCTGCCGGTCCGAAGGCGTCTCATCCGGGTTGGCCCAGACCAGCGTCATGGGCGACATCACGAGACGGTTTTTAATCTCAAGGTTGCCGATCTTCCAAGGCGACATTAACTTGCTCAGCTTGGGCATAGCAACACCTTCCTTACAGCTAAATGATCCGGTTATGCTTTGAAATCGGTGAATTCGGCGATCTTCTTACAGAATTCGACTGTCGGCTGGCTAGGTTTGTACACCTGCAGTGGGATCAGTTTCTTCATATTGCCGGAGAGCTTGATATGGCGCTTGATGTAGCCGCGCATGCCCACAGACCAATCGTTCAGGACCAGTATCTTGTAGGCATATTCGGCGGGCATGGACATGGTGACATCGGCATTATCGATGAAGCCTTTCTGGATGATACCCTTGTTCATGCACATTTGTACCTCGGCCTTGGCCGTCTTGACGGTCAGGTTCACCGTCACGCTGGTCAGGGAGTCCGGCATCTTGAGGTCTCCGGCGGTCTTGTACATCTCGGCTACCTTGCTGAACCACTCGTCTGACAAGAATTCGATCATTTTATCCCTCCTTAAGCCATTGACTAATAACCATAGACTGGGAAATAATGTAGCGTCGGCAACTGAATAACTTTACGGAAACGACCGTTATATTTTCTACGGTCTACGTTCTCCAGTCAAGGGGCCCAAAGCGTTCACAAAACTCCCCTGTTGAGGAAGAAATAAGGTTAATCAGACACAACGCCGCTTAAAAATATAATAAGAGAAGATATTCCCAGGATTAGAAGGACGACCGAAGGGTCTCGTCAAGATTCTTCACTTCGTTCAGAATGACAGGTATGAGATATCCCCTCTTATATAAAAAGAGGTGCAGGAGATTTCTCTCCTGCTGGGGGTTTGGGGGTATCCCCCAATTTACAAAGTCCCCCAAAGTATGGGGGACTTACAGGGGGTTTGGATAATGATTCCCCCAAGACTGGGGGATAACAGGGGGTTAATCCCCATCTATCATCAAAAAATTAAGGAGGGTGTGCATGGACAAGAATAAAATCATCGCGCTGGTCGACGCATCGCCGGAGCTCGTGGGCAAGCATGACCGCGAAGGCTGGCTTAATCTTTTTTCATCTAATGCTATAGTGCAGGACCCTGTAGGCGCCGGCCCCAACCGCAAGGGCAAGGACATGCGCAAGGGAAAGGACGCCCTGGGCCGCTTCTACGATATCTTCATCGGCCCCAACAAGATCAAGTTCGATGTGCACCAGGACATCGTAATCGGCGACGAGATGGTGCGCGAGGTTTCGATACACACCACCCTGCCCAACGGCGCCATCACCATAGTGCATTGCAATCTGATCTACAAAATCGTTGAGGAGAACGGACAGCCCAAGATCGAGGGCCTGCGCGCGCACTGGGACTTCGGCAGGAACGCCATGGCGCTGATGAAGAACAACGGGTTCAAGGGCATGACCGGCTCCACCGTCCAGTTCTACACCATGA
>CAZWOG010000006.1:0-7597 GCA_964635685.1 uncultured Dehalococcoidales bacterium
CGGGGGGGGGCAGGTGTAAAGATAACAGAATCTGCGCCGTTGGTCAAGGGGGTTTCGCCACAATTTTTACTAAATTATTGAGCAATTTTTCCGTGAGTTTTGCCTTGTACCCATATTGGTGTTAAAATCTATTAACTATGCGTATCGTATTTATGGGCGTACCAGAATTTGCGGTGCCTGCACTAGTGCATCTGGCCAATAGTGAGCACGAGGTGGTCGCTGTCTATACAAGGCTGGATAAGCCATCTGGCCGGGGGCGCGGTATTTCCGAATCAGCGGTAAAGCACGTCGCTGAGGAAATGGGGCTGGAAGTTCGGCAACTGGAGAGCCTCAAAGATACTGGCGATGTGGTTGCTCTAGCGAGCCTTAAACCGGATATTATTGTTGTGGCCTCTTTTGGTATAATACTCCCTCCGTCTGTCTTGGATATCCCTACCTACGGTTGCCTTAACCTTCATCCCTCCCTGTTGCCGCTTTATCGCGGCCCCACGCCGATACCGGCGGCGATTCTAGCTGGTGATGACGTTACTGGGGCATCTGTCATGCTTGTAGATAAGGGTATAGATAGCGGGCCTATACTGGCACAGCGAAGGGTTCCTGTTGAACCGACAGATACCACTAAGTCACTCACAGACAAGCTGGCGCATGTCTCCGCTGATCTATTGATGGAAACCTTGCCAGGCTGGATTTCCCACTCCATTACGCCGCGGCCACAGAGGCATGAAGGTGCAACTTATACGAGAATGCTTAGTAAAGATGACGGAGAGCTCGACTGGCGTCTTTCCGCTGCCGAACTCTGGCGCAGGGTGCGTGCTTATTACCCATGGCCTGTAAGCTTTACATCATGGAACGGCAAGGGGACAAGGATATTAGAAGCTCTGCCGCAGCCCGGGCAGATTGATGAGCCGGGACGCGTTCTCGATTTAGGCCAAGGTGAGGTAGGAGTACAGACCGGTAATGGGATACTCAAGTTAGTTAGAGTTCAGGTTGAGGGGAAAAAAGAGATGGGGATAACGGAGTTTGTTCGCGGGCAGCGCGGCTTTGTCGGCTCTATGCTGCCGAGTTAGACTAAGAAGTTCTTCGATCGATAGTCCAGTGTCAACGCCCCGTTGATCCGTGTCCTCCAGTGCCTCGCTTGGTTGTGGACAGTTCTTCGGACTCGATAATCTTTACGTTGGCCAGTTTGTGAATTACCAGTTGCGCGATTCGATCCCCGTGCTTGATCTCAAAGCTTATGCCGGGTGTCAGCATATACATTGTTACCATGACCTCGCCTCTGTAGTCGCTATCAACTGTTCCGAGAGTTACGCCTACACCTTTTGAAGATAGGCCGGAGCGAGGGCGGATCTGGACATCATATCCGGGCGGAAACTCGATGGCGATGCCGGTCCCTATTAGTTTAGGTGTTGAATCCAGCTTTGCAGTGTTATCCCGGCCAATGCAGGCGAATAAATCCAAACCGGTTGATGACGGAGTAGCTCGACATGGCAATTGCGCCTCAGGACGCAGTCTTTTTACTTTCAGGTTCATATGTTGGACACGTCTCGCAGTGATTTCAATTTATTATCTCAGGTTGCATCTTGATAGGCAAGGACTCGTCGTTAGTGAATCTCTGATCAAGTGTTAATCAACTCCCTGGCCCCCACTCTTGAGGGATTTTTAAAATAGGGGACACCCCTATAACCCCGGTCCTTCCGCGGAAGGACACCTCTTTTTGGCATGTCATTCTGAATCCTTCTCCTGAAAGATTCAGAATCTCGACGAGATCCTTCGGTCGCATTGCTTCCTAAAGAAAGATGTTCGAGGCTGACTAACATTTGTGGAGATATTGGATAAAAGAAAGAGGGCTTCGATACCCGAAGCCCTCTTTTGTTAATGTCTGCGTAGGAGTTATTTTTTCTGCTCAGCCTCGGCTTTCGCCTTAGCCTTTCCTTTAGCCTCGGCCCTTGCCGGCTCTTCAGTGCCTTCTTTAGCCTCGCCCTCAGCGCCCTCGGCGCCCTCAGCCGCCTCTTCGCCTTCCTCAGGAACTTCTGTTACTACCACGGGTTCTACTTCAATCTTGGCTTCCATGACCTTGGCTATGACCTGGTCGGGATCGTTCAGTATTACTACCTTACTGTCTGCTTTGAGATCGCGAATGTGGATTGCCTGGTCCATCTCGACCAGCACCGAAAGGTCAACCTCGATATGCTGTGGTATATCGGCAGGCAGAGCTTCAATGTGTAAGGACGTCAAATTCTCTATAAGCATGCCGCGCTTGCTTTTGGCCGCTGATGACTCACCGACAAACAGTATGGGGACATCGACGCGGAGCTTATGGCTCATATCGACTTGGAAAAGATCGATATGCAATAGCTTACCATTTAATGCGTCGCGCTGTACATCACGTAGCATTACCTGCTTAGTTTTTTTATCCCCTTCAATTTTGAGCGAAATCAATGCGTTGCGACCGACCTTGTTAATCAGACGTCTTAATACATCAGTTCCCGCCTGAAGCGAGATCGAATCCATGTTAGGCCCGTACAGATTTATCGGGATGATTCCTTCATGTCTAAGGGATTTCACTTTTTTCCCTTTAATATCCCTGGTATTTACCTTGAGTTCATCCTGTTTCACTTTTTACCCCCTCCAAATAACGCAAAGGCAATTATACTATACTCCGATTTTGGAGTCTAGTTGGTTATGGGTTGTGAGGAGTTAAATTAATCAACCCCCTGTATCCCCCAGTCACGGGGGAAATTAAAAGAATATGGGGGACACCCCCAAACCCCCGCCAGAGGGCGATCCCTCTGGACTTCTCGACTTTGATTAACAATTGTTTGGGAGGAAAGATAGGGACACTCCTATCCTTCCGCGGAAGGGCGGGAGAAAGAATCCTGCACCTCTTTTCTGTCTGGTGGTGGATAGGGATATGAAGGCTTGCGATAATTGGACGAAAATTAATGCTGCATGCCCAAAGAAGACACCGATTCCTGTTGGTGGAGGGTCACTTCAAAGGGCTCCTATAAATGTAAAAGTGGTAAAAATCATATAATTTGGCACTCGTTGACACTCGAATCTGGGTAAAGTATAATCGTGCTATGCCGAAACGTACCTGGCAACCTAAGAAAATTTCTAGAAAACGTGTGCATGGTTTTCTTGAGCGTATGAGCACCAAGGGGGGGCGTTTGGTTCTGCGGAGGAGGAGGCTTAAGGGACGCTGGAGACTAACTCCATCGTAACTATGACGTTACGATGGTCGCGTGATGAAAAAAGCAGCGCGGCTTAAAGGTAAGAAGGAGTTTGATACAGTTTTTTCCGAAGGCAGGGCTTGGGCCAATAACTTCGTAGTGCTGAGGGCTGTACCCAATGGCGTAGGTGTTAACCGATACGGCATTGTGGCAGGGCGGAGGCTGGGGAAAGCGGTGGTGCGCAATAGAGTGAAGCGGCAGTTGAGGGCAATGGTAACAAATATTGCTGCGATGGGAGGTTGGGATGTAGTGCTGGTTGCGCGCAAACCTGCTACGGGAACAGATTATCATACGCTGGAAAGTGCTACACGAGATTTGTTTGCCCGAGCGAGGCTGCTGGGTGAGGATGAGAGCGCGGAGTGAAAAAGTCTTTATTAGGATTAATATCCTGTTATCAGAAAACCATATCTCAGGTACGGCCCCACAGTTGCCGTTTCGTTCCCACATGCTCTCAATATACTTTTGAAGCAATAGAACGTTATGGGATTATTCGCGGAGTTTGGGCGGGTACAAAACGGCTTGCCAGGTGTCATCCCTTTAATGAGGGCGGTTATGATCCGGTACGTTAATTCCACGGCTCTCCGCTCTCGAAGATTGAATTCTATGAAGTATAAGTCTTTATCAATATTACTCGTTGTGATATGCAGTTGTGTATTGCTTACCGGCTGTCTCGGGACTTCTGTCGCACCAAAAGGCTGGTCAGAGCCCGTAGCTTTCAACGGCTCCCTCTATGTTGGCGCTATGTCGGGGAAGGTTATTGCATTCGATCAGATAGGTGCCGATGACTTCCCCTTCATCAAGTGGCGCTATCCGGACGAATCGGTGATTTCTTATATTTACAGCGACCCTGTTATCGATGACGATAATATCTATATCGGCTGTTATAACGGAAAGGTATATGTGCTGGAAGCAAATCATGGGTATAGATTGTGGACCTATCCAGCAGAAGACTATGTTGGAGCTATAGTAGGCAGCCCGGCTGTCGCGGATGGAACGCTTTATTTCGGTAGTTCGGATAAAAAACTGTATGCGATAAACACGACAACGAAACAGCAAGTTTGGCAGCCGTTCAAAACTGAAGGCAAGATATGGTCCACGCCGGTGGTTTACAACGGGACTGTCTACGTCGGCTCTTTCGATCATAAACTGTATGCGCTAAATGCTGAGAGCGGCACCAAGCTGTGGGAGTTCTCCTCCGGCGGAGCAATAGTGAGCACCCCGGTAATTTACAATGATACTGTATATTTCGGCTCCCTGGACCAGAAGTTCTATGCCGTAGATATTGCTACAGGGGATTTGAAGGAAGGATTCACTCCGTTTAAGGCGGATAACTGGTTCTGGGGAAAGGCCGTAGCATATAACGGGGATATAATCGCCGCAAGCCTCGATGGTAAGCTTTATGCTCTGGATGCTGGGAGTGGGAATAAATTATGGGAGGCTGAAACAGGCGGGATCATACGAGGTACTCCTGCCCTGGTAAATAACCTTGTTATAGTAGGCACGGATGAAGGCTCAAGCAGAGGTAAAGTCTATTGCTTTGACGCCGATAACAATGGGCAGCTGGTCTGGGAGTACCCTCCAGCGGATGAGACCATGTATTCCATTCACGCCTCTATTGGTTCTAATGGTAGCGTAGTTTATGTGCATACGACAAACCAGAAAATTTATGCTATCGATGCAGAACACGGGACATATTTGTGGACTACATCTACCGGCGGTGGCGAATGACCACTGACAGAATGAAGTTGCCCAAGGGAGTCTTTCCCAAATTAGGCAAGAGAAATCTGATATTAATAGGCATTGTCTTTGCCTTAATCATCGTCTCCCTGACCATTGGTATAATGGACTTCTGGAACATCGTCCTGCTCCAGCCCATGCTCAATTTCCTGATAATTCTATCCAACGTTTTCTTCCATAATTTCGGTATCGCGATTATCGTGTTGGTGATAATCGTCCGGTTGCTGATGCTCCCCGTAACTTTGAAGCAGTTACATTCGACGAGGGCTATGTCCTCGCTGCAACCGAAGCTGCAAGAGATGCAAAAGAAGTACGGAGGAGACCGCGTAAAACTCCAGCAGGAAATGGCCAAGGTATACAAGGAATCCGGCGTAAATCCGATGGGATGCTTATGGCCTATGCTTATCCAGTTCCCAATCTGGATAGCCCTCTACCAGTCGATATTGAAAGCGCTGGCTGCGACACCCGAAGATCTGATGGGCCTTTCAGATAGGTTATATTCTTCGTCTTATATTATTGGAGCAGTACCATTAAAGGAGCAATTCCTATGGCTTAACCTTGGTCAACCGGACAAGTATTACATCATGGCTATACTGGTAGCTGCTACGATGTGGGTGCTGCAGAAGATGTCTACAGTTCCCACGTCTGATCCCAAGCAGCAGTCCATGAACAATATGCTGATCTGGCTAATGCCATTGATGTTCGCCTTTTTCACAATCAGCTTCCCCAGCGGGTTGGCGTTGTTCTGGGTGGTATCGAATATCATAGGTATAATAACGCAGTATTTTATTACCGGATGGGGTACATTATTTAAGAAGGCTCCGAAGGCCGTAGCGCCAGCGGCGCCGAATATTACAGGGACAGAACTCCCCAAAGGAGCAGGCCTTAAGGATAATGAGGCCTCTGGAGGGGTTAAGCAGGAGGGGTCGGCGGATGGACAGTCTCGAGAAAAGCGCAAAGACCGTAGACGAAGCCATAGAGCTGGCGTTAGAAGAGCTCGGCGCAAGTCGTGAAGAGGTAGAGATAGTTGTTCTAAAGGAAGGCAGAGCCGGGTTCTTGGGGATTGGTGCTGGGGGAGCTACGGTCAGGGTGTTCCGCCGTCATGCTGATGAGACGGTAAGGGAGGCGGTTTCAGTAGCGAAAGAGATCCTTGAAAAGCTGCTTTCGCTAATGGATATTGAAGCGGTAGTTGAGGAGAAGAAACCTAGCGACAGTGGACACGCACAGTTCAACCTTGAGCTCAAAGGTGATGACCTGGGTATATTGATAGGGAGGAGGGGGCAGACTTTAGCGTCATTGCAGTATTTACTCTACCTCATGGCAGGCCATCGTTTGAAGGTTCATGTTCCCTTAAGTATTGATGTAGAGGGATATCTGGAAAGACGTAACGAATCTCTGCAGGGATTAGCTCTACGCATGGCGGAGCGGGTGATCACCACCGGGCAGATAGCGGTAATGGAGCCTATGCCACCAAGGGAACGCAGGATAATTCATCTGACGTTGAAGGATTTTAAAGGGGTTGTTACACAGAGCATAGGTGAAGGTGAGTATCGCAAGGTAACAATTGTTCCTCATAAGTAAAACAGCGGTTGATTTTGGCTTTATAACAATATAATCTATACCTGTAAAAGTGAAGACGGAGAAGAGTAAGGGGAGGGCGGAGCCCAGCGAATCTGGTACGGTGTGAGCAGATGCAACCGAGCCCCTGAAAATCGCTCCCGAGCTGCCAACCGAACGCGAATATATCGCCAGTAGATTTGGACGGTGTCGTCAACCGTTATAGATGACGAAGACATGAGGTGTGTCTTAAATGAGGGCCTTGATGGGAATTAGGGTGGTACCGCGGGCATCTAGCTCGTCCCTTGTGGACGAGGTTTTGTATTTTATGGGGCATGGACTTTGGTGTGTCGAGACGGGGCGGGCAAGGATGGCGGAATCCAAACGGCGAAGGTGAAGAACACCTTCACCAACGTAGAGTCGAGAAGAGAGTTGCACATGTTCGAACCAGTATCAAGCAGGGTCAGTTTCCCCGAGATGGAAAAGCGCATCATCGCTTTCTGGAAGGAGAAGCGCGTCTTTGAGCGCAGCGTGGAGGAGCGCGACCCCGAAAATCTGTTCGTGCTGTACGAGGGTCCGCCCACCGCCAATGCCAGCCCCGGCGTGCACCATGTTCTGTCGCGCGTGTTCAAGGACGTGATCCCGCGCTATAAGACGATGAAGGGCTTCCGCGCGCCGCGCAAGGCGGGGTGGGATACGCATGGCCTGCCGGTGGAGCTTTCGATAGAGAAGCAGCTGGGGTTTACCTCAAAGGATGATATCGAGCGGTACGGCGTGGAGGCGTTCAACAAGCTGTGCCGCGACAGCGTCTTCAGCTATGTAAAAGAATGGAATGAGATGACCGAGCGCATCGGGTACTGGGTGGATATGGATCACCCGTATGTAACGCTGGACAACAGCTACATTGAGACGGGGTGGTGGGTCGTCAAACAGCTCTGGGATAGAGGTTTGGTGTATCAGGGCTACCGCGTCACGCCCCACTGCCCGCGCTGCGGCACATCACTCTCGTCGCACGAGGTGGCGCTGGGCTACGACGAGGTAGACGATCCGTCGGTGTATGTGAAGTTCAAGGT
>CAZWOG010000006.1:7697-11749 GCA_964635685.1 uncultured Dehalococcoidales bacterium
TGGCGCTGGGCTACGACGAGGTAGACGATCCGTCGGTGTATGTGAAGTTCAAGGTCGTTCCTTCGCCGATATCAGAATCTGAAAAACAAAAGAGGCTTTATGAACTCTCGCGAGATAAGCTGACCTATCTACTTGCTTGGACGACCACGCCTTGGACCTTGCCGGGCAATACGGCTTTGGCAGTATCTTCTGATGCTGAGTATGTCGTTGTGAAGAAAGATGACGAGCATATAATACTAGCTTCAGCTCTCTTGAAACAGGTAGGACTTGATGATTGTGAGGTGGTCGAAAGGTTAAAGGGAAATGATTTAGCAACTATTGATGGGGTAAATTACGAGCCGCTATATAATCCTCACCAGTTTGGGATAGAGCGCAGGCGTTTCGATGAGAGAGAGGCACTTGTTTTACAGGAGCCGCGGGTAGATCTTAAATATAAAGTCATAGCTGCCGATTTCGTCTCGATGGAGGACGGCACTGGTATTGTCCATATCGCACCGGCATTTGGTGAGGCGGACTTTGATGCAGGTAAGGTTAACGGACTCAATTTCGTCCGCGACTATGTCGGCCTGGACGGCGTGATAAAGGGCAGCTATCCTTTCGCGGGAAAGTTTGTGAAGGAGGCCGATCCTCTTATCATTAAAGACCTGAAAATACGCGGGCACCTGTATCGCAAGGGGAAGATTAGGCACACCTACCCGTTTTGCTGGCGCTGCTCCACGCCGCTGCTGTACTATGCCAAGCCTTCGTGGTACATACGGACGACGGCCAAGAAGGAGCGGCTGATATCAGGTAACGATGAGATCAACTGGTACCCGGAGCATATCAAGAAGGGGCGCTTCGGCGACTGGCTGGAGCACAATGTCGATTGGGCCTGCTCCCGCGAGCGCTACTGGGGCACGCCGCTGCCGGTTTGGCGCTGCGAGGGTTGCGGGCGCGACGAGTGCATCGGCAGTATTGAAGATTTAAAGGGCAAAAAAGGTCTTACCGGGGTAAAGGAGCCTCTCGACCTGCACCGCCCGTTTGTAGATGAAATAACGTTCGAATGCGGTGATTGTAAGGCAAGGATGCGCCGGGTTTCCGACGTACTGGATGCATGGTTCGATTCCGGCGCGATGCCGGTGGCGCAGTGGCACTACCCCTTTGAGAATAAGGATACGTTCCAGAAATTCTTCCCCGCCGATTACATCTGCGAGGCGGTGGACCAGACGCGCGGCTGGTTCTACACGCTGCATGCGCTGTCGGTTCTGCTCTTCGACCAGCCGTGTTATCGTAATGTTATTTGCCTTGGTCATATCCTCGATGCCAAGGGCGAGAAGATGAGCAAGTCGAAAGGGAACGTCATCGAGCCAGCGGAGGTGCTCGATAAGCAGGGCGCGGATGCATTGCGCTGGTATCTGCTTACATCCTCGCCTGCGGGCAGCCCGCGGCGCTTCTCCGTGGAGCTGGTGGCCGAAACGCAGCGCAAGTTCCTCAGCACGCTGTGGAACACCTATTCGTTCTTCGTGTTGTACGCCAACATCGATAAGTTCGATCCGGACGCCGCTGGCGATGTAAAGATAGAGGCTGAGCTAGACCGCTGGATACTGTCCGACCTGAACCAGCTCATTGATTATGTAAATAAGTCTCTGGAAAGCTACGACCCTACCGATGCCGGGCGGCGCATCCAGGAGTTCGTCGATAACCTGTCCAACTGGTATGTCAGGCGCAGCCGCCGCCGCTTCTGGAAGAGCGAAAACGATACGGACAAGCTGTCGGCCTATGTCACGCTTTATCAATGTCTTGTTACGCTGTCTAAGCTCATCGCGCCGTTCACCCCGTTTGTGGCGGAGGAGATATACCGCAACCTCGTGCGCTCGCACTACGCGGACGCACCCGAGAGCGTGCACCTGGCTATGTTCCCCGAGGCCGACCTGTCGCGGGTCGACGCGCGTTTGTCGGAAGACATCCATCTGGCGATGAAGATATGTAGCATGGGGCGCTCAGCACGGAGCAAAGCTGGAATTAAGGTACGCCAGCCGCTCCTACGCGTATTTATCAAAACTCGTTCCAAGAGTGAACAGGAGGGTGTTGAAAGGCTTAAAGACTCGATTCTGGACGAACTTAACGTTAAGGCGATTGAATTTAGAGATAATCGAAAAGGTTTTTGGGAGTTTGATATCGAATTGAACACCACAGAAGATGATCCCAATGTCGATTCATATTTAAAGAGTTTCTTTGAAGAATTTCCGGAGTTTGATAAATCTGATATTACCTTGGTTTTTAAACAGGATAAAGAAGTATTAAAGACCAGTTCGCATGTTACTCTTGGAGTCAGTCGGCTCGTTACAATTAAAGACAAAGCTGGATATTCAACATGTCAAGAAGGGGATTGTTTTGTCGCCATCGACAAGGAGATCACCCCTGAGCTGGCCGACGAGGGGCTGGTGCGCGAGGTGGTGCACCGCCTGCAGACGATGCGTAAGGATGCCGGATTCGAGATCGCGGACTATATCACCGTCTACTACGAGCGCAATGCGCTGCTCGACAGGGTTTTAGGCAATAGCGACCTTGTCGCTTACATCAAGCAGGAGACGCTCTCGCATGACATCGTCGAGGGCATCCCGGCGGAGGCGTACAAAGAGGCGCACAAGATCGAGGGGCAGGAGATAACGCTGGGTGTGAAGCGGTAGATTTCTTGTGGCGTCATTGCGAGCGCAGCGAAGCAATCTCTATCATTCTTCGTATAATTCGTGCCAGTCTGGGTTCTGGCTATTTATGAGGTCGATTTTGTTTTGTCTCGAACCGCCTTTAATCTGCTTCTCTCTGTTGATGGCGCTTTCTGTGTCGTCATATATCTCATAGTATACAAGCTTCGTGATGTTGTACTTCTTGGTGAACCCCTCAACGAGCTTTTCCTTGTGTTCGTAAATCCTTCTCTTTAAATCGTTAGTGATCCCCGTATAGAGTGTGGAGTTTCCTTTGTTTGTCATGATATAAACATAGTATTGGCTTTTAACTTTTTGCTTCATATCTATCGACACTCAACTATTTAGGTGTTGGTTTTTTGAATTAGATTGCTTCGTCGCCTTCGGGCTCCTCGCAATGACGGTTGTGGTTATCTATTGGGACTTGTCGCATTCAATGCCGTGTCATTGCGAGCGCAGCGAAGCAATCTCTCGCATGTTCAGCCCTGATTCAAACATATCCTCTAGTGCGGCTTTTCGATTAATGTGACCGAAGCTATCTGAAGGCTGCTGCCTCTGTAATATTTAATCTGGACGGTATCGCCTATGCTGTGGTTCCGTATAGCCAGTATCACGTCGTCTGCGGTCTCTATTTCGATATCATCAAATCCAGTAATTACATCCCCCGGCCTGAGCCCGGCATTGGATGCTGGCGTTCCCGGGTTCAGATAGTAGATCATAGCGCCCTTATCGACTCTCAGATCGTAACTTCTGACGATTGTCGGCGTGACCGTCACCAGCGATACCCCGAGGTACGGACGTGAAACATAGCCTTTTGTTATGAGCTCGTCTATGATCGGGCGTGCGCTGTTAGAGCTGATAGCGAAGCCGACGCCAGATACCTCAACTGAGCTTACCTTGGCTGTATTGATTCCTATAACTTCTCCATTGAGATTAATGAGAGGTCCGCCGCTGTTGCCGGGGTTGATAGCGGCATCGGTCTGGATCAGGTCATAGAGGGTAGTCTCACTATCTACCTCTATGGTGCGCCCCATGGCGCTGACCACTCCTACCGTAACGGTCGGGCCGCCCTCAAGTGCAAGGGCATTGCCGATAGCCACGACCCAGTCGCCGACCCTGAGCGCACTGGAGTTGCCAAATGATGCCGTCGGCAGATCGCCGCCATCAATTTTTATCACCGCGAGGTCGGTTGAAGGGTCTGTTCCGACGAGTGTTGCATCGAAGGACCTCCCGTCGGTGAGGCTGACCGTTATACTGGTGGCATCCTGAACCACGTGATTATTAGTGACGATGTGTCCTTCTGTATCGATAATCACGCCTGATCCTGCCTGCTCGGATGGCACCGGCTGCATAAACCAGTTATAAGAG
>CAZWOG010000007.1:0-11520 GCA_964635685.1 uncultured Dehalococcoidales bacterium
GTCCCGCAACGAGCGCAACCCTCGTTGCCAGTTGAATTCTCTGGCGAGACTGCCCCGCAAAACGGGGAGGAAGGTGGGGATGACGTCAAGTCAGCACGGCTCTTACGTCTTGGGCTACACACACGCTACAATGGGTGGTACAGAGGGATGCCAAGGGGCGACCCGGAGCTAATCCCAAAAAGCCATCCTCAATTCGGATTGCAGGCTGAAACCCGCCTGCATGAAGCCGGAGTTGCTAGTAAACGCAGATCAGCAAGCTGCGTTGAATACGTTCTCGGGCCTTGTACACACCGCCCGTCACGTCATGGAAGCTGGCAACACCTGAAGTCGATGGGCTAACCCGCAAGGGAAGTAGTCGCCTAGGGTGGGGCTGGTGACTGGGACGAAGTCGTAACAAGGTAGCTGTAGCGGAAGCTGCGGCTGGATCACCTCCTTTCTAGGGAGATAAACAAGCCTTCGGGCTTATCTCCTAGGTCGGTCGATGTGGCAAGTCTTACAAGAAACTACCACATCGGTGTTATGTTGTTTTAAACTCTTCCTTCTGCTACCCAGCGGTTAAGGTGCTTTTTTATTTAAGAACCTTCTCACATGTATTGACTCACATGTATTGATTTAAATAAATCTCCTTGATAGAATAAGCAAAGCTTGGGTTCAGCCCTATGGATTTATCCAATCATAGCAAAACCTGAGCAAAAATTATAAGGGGGTGACAGATGTCAGGAATGACTGGCGCAAAAATGCTCTATTTCATCTGTGCCTGGGTTGTAGCTGGCTTGGCTCTATTGGCAACGATCTTACTAGGTGTTGCGTATGGGGGTATTGATGGCTTTGGTAAATCTCTAGAATGTATATTCGTTGGCGCTACCGGATGTATAACACTGCTTTATCTGTCTGGATTTTTTACCAATCAAATAGCTCTATTTATCAGTGGTATTGCAGTTGGATGCGTATCGCTGCTCTCCTTAGTATTACAAATCTTCGGTAGTAGGGCTTGTGTTGATCTTGGCTTCGGCTTCGGCTCAGCTTGCGCGTGGGGTGACGGTACAGCAATAGCCGGCAACGTATTTGCTGTCTTATTCCTAGGATTGTTCAGCACAATCTTATTAATCCACCTGTCAGGCAAGCTCGGCAGCGATTAATAGAAGTCGCATACACATCAGATAATATCTAGGGCCATTAGCTCAGCTGGTTAGAGCGCAGTCCTGATAAGACTGAGGTCCTTGGTTCGAAACCAAGATGGCCCACCAATATCGAGATTAAGACTAAAGAGGATGTCCTTATGAAACAGGGCATCCTCTTGCTGTTTTGTAATCTCCAAAAAACCAGTTTCATTTGAGCTGGGCAGAGACTACCTTATTGAGAACAGCCTGAGCTTTGATGAGCTTCTTATACTTTGCCTCAATCTTATCTAGTTTCTTTGCTAGAACGGCCTTAAGCAAGTCTCCCTCTATTTCAGCAACATAGAGCCGCTCATAGTAATCAAGCGTCTCTTTCATATGTGCAAGCACGATCATACCCATAAGTATGGGATGGTTGTTCGTTACATTCGCATCAGCAAACCTCGTCCCATGCTCCAACTCTACCTCCAGCCCCATACGGAAGTCTTCAAGGGCGATGCCCATCTTTTTGACATTCACAATGTCGAGGATGACCTTGGCCTCTTTTGCTGTTACCTTCGGCTCTTTAATCTTCGTCCAATCCCTTAAGCCCAATTCCTTGCACACCCTCTTCACTTCCGCAATGGTTACATACTGTGGAATCTTCATTGCTGCCCCCTTTCTTTAAAAAATCTACCCAAGTGCACTTTAATAAATCTAAATACCTGTCATATTCAATTCATCTAATAATTACACGGATTTCTTTGATGGTACGACAAAAAGCGAATGTAATCAATTGATTTAGCTACACTAAGTAATATAATATATCTGCTATACGATATGTTTCAACTATGATATCAATCATCGTTCTCCTGATAGTTTTCGCCCTTATAGCCGTCAGACAGATCGGACGCATACGATTCCAGCTATGGCAGATCATGCTGCTGGGTGCCATAGCCGTTCTGCTGACACTGCAAATATCCCCACTGAATGCAATAAAGGCTATAAATCTGGATGTCATGCTCTTCCTTTTCGGCATGTTTGTCATAGGACGAGCCATAGAGGAAAGCGGCTATCTCTCACATTTATCATCTAAGTTATTTCGCAGAGCTAACTCGACAGATGGGCTGGTTCTTTACATCCTATTTGGAATGGGTCTTTTATCCGCCTTCTTAATGAATGATACCCTAGCGATTATCGGCACGCCGGTCGTTCTCCTGATGGCGAAAAAAAGTGCTGTAAATACGAAGTTGCTGTTATTTGCGTTGGCTTTCGCAATCACGATCGGGAGTGTTATGAGCCCCATCGGGAATCCCCAAAATTTACTTATAGCTGTCGATGGTGATGTGCCAAACCCATTCGTTACATTCCTGAAATATCTGGCTATTCCAACAATTGTTAACCTTCTTGTAGCTTACTTTATATTGAAAATCTATTATAAAAAACATTTCTGCGTAAAACAGATAACAATATCGCCGGAACCCATCACCGACAAAGGGCTCGCAAAACTATGCCGCATTTCTCTTGTACTGCTAGTATTTTTGGTGTTGCTGAAAATATCGATCGTATCCGCAGGGGTTAAGATCGATTTCAGGCTGACCTATATATCCCTGGCATCTGCACTGCCAATAATCATATTTAGTTCGAAGCGGCTGGAGATAATCAGAAGAATAGACTGGCATACCATGATATTCTTTGCCGCAATGTTCATATTAATGGCTAGCGTCTGGGAATCAGGTTTCTTCCAGCGCCAGCTCGCCGCTATGAATCTCAACCTAGCCTCGGTCAGTATTATCATGATAGTAGCAGTAATCGTAAGCCAGTTTGTCTCCAATGTCCCCCTTGTTGCCCTGTATATGCCGACACTGATACACCTCGGAGCTTCTACAAAAGAACTGATGGCACTCGCTGCTGGGAGCACAATTGCCGGAAATCTGTTTATTCTAGGTGCTGTCAGCAATGTAATCATAATCCATAACGCGGAGAAGAACGCCGGGGAAACTTTGACCTTCCTCGAATTCGCCAAAATAGGACTGCCGCTAACTATAATAAATATACTTGTCTACTGGCTTTATCTTTCATTTGTCATGTAGATGCGACTTTATCTCACGGTATTGGGGTTATTAAAATAGTTATAGTATCGTAATAAATTGCAGCCTTAGACTTGACATAGGTATTGGCAAATACCAAAATACCTGTTATATTTATTTATCCTTACTTCGCAACAGCTTGATAGGAATATAGCTTAAGGAGGTGTATTATGGCTTCAAAATATATGAAGGGTCTTAAAGCAGCTTATACAACTTTGGAGGCCAACCAAGGCTACCTCAAAAATCTGGAGAAACTGAAAGCGGAAGGGTCGGTACAAAACGACCAGTATGAGGCAATGAAGGACGACTATAGCCGCAAGATCCCCCCGGCTGAGTCTGAGATAAAAGCCATTAAGAACAGGGTCGAGCGGGAACTGGAAGCGGTCAAAAAAGAACTGAGTGTACTTAAAAAGGACTTGGATAACCTCAGCACACGGAATAAGGTCGGCGAGATACCGCTTGAGAAATTCAGGAGCATGGATTCAAAAATACGACGCAGAATCGAACAAATAGAAACGGAAACTGCCGAATTTGACAACCTGCTGAAGGCAAATTGCGCTGCCGATATCTGGCAGGGACCTCCAGGGAAGTCCAGCGGCTATTCCGCGCCCAGATTATAAACAAAGCGACATATATTATTATACTCGGTATGATATAAAGACTAAGAGGCTCTGAGGATGCGTTGTCCTGTTTGCAAAGTCCCAATGATAATAGTCGAACACGAAAAAATTGAACTCGACTATTGCACCAAGTGTTTAGGTGTATGGTTTGATGCAGGCGAGCTTGAGCTTCTGGCAGAACGGCTGTCGTTGGACAAAGAGACTCTTCCCTTACATGAGATTTGGGCCTTGCCCGACGCCAATGTGTCAGAAAAAGCAAGGCGGTGTCCGATATGCCGTAAGAAGATGAGGAAAGCACATATTGGCGAAGAGTCCAAGGTACTTTTAGATATATGCCCGACCCAGAACGGGATATGGTTCGACAGCGGCGAGGTGAGCCAGGTGCTGAGTCAACTCAAGAGCAAAGGTCCGGCAACGGGAAAGCAAGGCAGGGTTATAAATTTCCTGGGAGAAGTTTTCAAAGCTAAATAGCAGAGCAGTTCTGCTGTTAGGAGGTGTATATGGGTATCGGTGCTATTGTAGGTATCGTAATAGGCGTAATCGTACTCTTGCTCGTCGTGTGGCTGTTTGCCACCTACAACGGGCTGGTAAGATTGCGCAACCAAACCAGGAACGCTTGGTCACAGATAGACGTGCAACTTAAGAGACGGCATGACCTGATCCCAAACCTGGTGGAAACAGTCAAAGGTTATGCTGCGCATGAGCGACAAACGCTGGAAGCGGTCACCCAAGCCCGCAATATTGCCGTGGGTGCCGTGGGCAAAGGCGTAGGCGAACAAGCCAAAGCTGAGGGAGGACTAAGCGGTGCCCTTGCCAGACTCCTGGCCGTGGCAGAGCAATATCCTAATTTAAAAGCTAATGAGAACTTCTTGGCTCTTCAGGAAGAACTATCCTCAACCGAGAACAAGATCAGCTTCTCACGTCAGTTCTACAACGACTCTGTTCTAGGCTACAACAATAAAATACAGATGGCACCATCCAACATCGTGGCAGGCATGTTTGGCTTCAAGACCGGCGAGTTCTTTGAGGTCACAGCACAGGAGGAGAGAGAGGCTCCCAAAGTAAGTTTCAAATAGAGTAAAACGAATCCGGTATGTGGGCGCAGATACGGTCCAATAAAATACGATCCGTGATACTGGTGGCCGCCCTGGCGGCAGTGCTGCTCGTATTAGGCTACTTCCTGGGCGCAGCCTTCCTCGGCAGCGGTTTGTACGGCCTGCTCATAGCCCTGATAGTCTGGGCGATCATGAATCTGGTGGCCTACTTCCAGGGTAACGCTCTTATATTGTCCATTTCCAGAGCCAGAAAGATTGGTCCTGACGATTATCCTCGCCTCTGGAACGTTGTAGAGGAGATGAAGATCGCATCGGGACTGGAGAAAATGCCGGACGTCTATATAATCGACGATCCGGCGATGAACGCCTTCGCCACAGGACGAGACCCGAAGCATGCTGCTGTGACCGTTACCTCCGGCCTGCTGCAAAAGATGAACCGCGATGAACTGCAGGGCGTGGTGGCCCACGAGATGTCTCACATCCAGAACCGGGATGTCCTCCTGATGACGCTCTGCAGCGTTCTGCTAGGTACAATTGTCATTCTGGCATGGTACGGCAGCAGGGTGATGCTCTTCAGCGGCGGCAGCGGGGGAAGACGGAGTGGCAGCGGGGGAGGGGGAAACGGCGCAGCCATCATTATGATCATAGCCCTGTTGCTGGCGATACTTGCGCCGATCTTCGCTCAGTTAATCTATTTTGCTATCTCTCGAAAGAGGGAGTACCTGGCAGATGCTTCGGGGGCGCTCTATACCAGGTATCCGGAGGGATTGGCCTCGGCGCTGGAGAAGATCGCAGACTCCACAGTAGGACTGAAATCGGCCAATCAGGCCTTCGCTCCCATGTACATCGCGAATCCATTCCGTAAAGAGGGCCGGTCAGCCAGTGACCTCACCAGCACGCACCCGCCCATTCGTGAGAGGATTAAAATTCTGCGCAGCATGGCAGGAGGCGCCTCATTCGTCGACTACAATAAGGCATTCCAGCAAGTCCGTAATATAAAGCAAAATGTTATCCCCGGCTCCACCCTTGCAGGTGCTGCCGGGCCAGTCACTGCACGCCAGCAAACGCCAGCCTTAGACAAATCATCCGAATCACAACAGAAGTTAGAGCGCGCAAGGGAGGTCTCGGGCCTCCTTGACAAGCTCCATCAATACACTGCGCTCGCCTGCCAATGTGGAACTGCCTTCAGGATCCCGCCAGACTACAGAGGGAAAGCCATTCGATGCCCACGCTGCGGCAGAGATAATCAAATACCAACAAGGTAACATATTTGAATACGCCCATCTCATCACGTACGATTATATTACTACATATAACAATCTCCAAATCCCATCCAAATATTTAACAGAAGAGCATTCTATTCTTTTGGTCTTCCTTTGTCCATTTGATCTATTCCGTATGTAATTCAACAGATATATGACCTTTATTCAGCAGTTTTCAATTTTTTATAAAAGGGTTAGATGGTATTGACTTTTTCTTTCTGGCATATGCTAGAATTCCGTGCCAGTAGTAAAATAGGCACTGAATACGAATCTAAAACTCTGCTGGAAATTATCGGAGAAAATATAGAGGAGGTCCATATTATATGACAGCGAACGATCGTTTTGACATTGTTATTATTGGAGGAGGACCCAACGGCACCGCACTGGCAGCCTATCTGTCTAAGTGCGGGCTCAAGGTCTGTGTACTGGAGGAAAGGTATGAAGCTGGCGGATCGTGCGAGACCGCTGAGCCCAAAGCAGGATTGCGCCTTTTCCCTCATGCTATTCTTATGTATGCAGCACCGGCGCCGGGTTTCGAACATCTCGAGTTGTGGAAGTATGGCTTCCGCATGACATGGAACCCTCAGGATGTAATCGGACATGCTACAAACGGTCTGACCTGTACCAACGGAGTGGCTGGCCTCAGCCCCAAGGACATGGCGGGCTATATGAAGATCAGTGGACTCGTTGGTAACCCACCCTTTGCCCGCGAACTTATGAGAGCCACCAACTGGTGTCCGCCACACCCGGATTATATTGAAGTCAATGAGAACACTATACCGTACATGCAGGTGTACAAGAAATACGCACCAGAGGTTTGGTCAAAAGAGATCCTCGATATGACCCTCTTCGATTTTATGGACGAGTGGTTTGAAACTGAGCCGTGGAAGTGCACTGTGGCTGCAGCGGCATGGTGGTCTGGAGCCGCAGCCCATTGGGAGGGAGTGGCTATCCCGGCATTTATGAACGTAATGCAACTCTTTATTGCTGCTCTGAGCATACCTCGCGGTGGTATGCATGGATACTTCCATTCCATCTTCCGCGCTGCTATCGCCAACGGAACAACCTTTAAGACAGCCTGCCCAGTCGATGAGATCATAGTCCAGAACGGCAGGGCGGTTGGCGTTCGCCTGCGTGACGACGCAGCGATCCGCGAAAAGATCATCTGGGCTGATAAGGCGGTTATCTCCGCATGCGATATCAAACAGACCTTCAACAAGCTTATCGGGCCAAGGCATCTTGATAAAGGAATTCTGCAGAAAGTCAACGATATCAGCATCAAAGGCGGGACCCTCTGGGTTTCCCAGTTCCTGTTGAAGAAACCGCTGGCCTGGAAGCCTAAATGGAAGAAGATGGGGGGAGGCCATGAGGAGATACCTTACGGCAGCGCATATCCGGTGGACAACCGTGATATATATTACGAGAACGTATCAGACTGTGATGCCTTCAAGGGCAACCCCAGCGTACCAGCGGAACGCTACCTGTGGTTCCTGTCACCGAGCCAAGCATTTGACCCGACCGACAACCAGTGCCCCGGCGTTTTCCCTAAGGGCGGAGTATTGTCCTGCTCATTCGAGGCGGGAGCAACGCCGCCGGAATATAACGTTGAGGCTCCGGATGCTGCAGACAAAGTAAAAGCGGAAATGGAGAAATATTTCCGCAAGGCTTTCAGCGGTCCACTGGATGGTTTGGAAGACGACAATATCATCTTCCATTGGTCCACAGCACCGTTTGAGATGATACACCGCAACCGCAGCCTACTCGGCGGAACGTGGTGCGGCAGACGTCACTGCGACGACCAGCTGTTCAACAACAGCCCCATCGTCGGGTCAGGCATGGCAAGATACCGCACCCCAATTGAAGGACTCTATCTATGTCACCAGACTTCCGGTCACCCTGGAGGCCTTTGTCTGATGGCCATTCCATACAACTTGATGCATATACTGATCGAGGACGGTATCGCCGAGCCAGGCAAGTGGTGGTACCCATCACCGTACTATATTCCTGAGAAGGGCAAGATATCAGCCGTCCCCGGTCAGGGCAGAATACCGAAATAACCGAAAGTGAATCTTTAAGCAGAATGATGGCCGCTTCCACTGTGGAAGCGGCCATCATCATATCGCCCGAACGTATTACAACACCATCGATCTCAAATGACTCAATAAAATACACTGAAATAATGGTTTACATTACCATCGGACTATGCTATAATATCCTTTCTGTAATGAATAAAGAAAGAAAACAGGCCATATTAGAGGGGTTTCGCCTTCACGAAAAGGACAGTGGCTCCCCAGAGGTTCAGGTCGCCCTGCTAACAGAGCGGATTAACAGCCTGACCGAGCACATGCGGGTTAATCGCCATGATTACCACTCGCTACGCGGACTTCTCATGCTGGTGGGGCAACGGCAGCGATTGTTACAATACATAAGCCGGGAAGATCCGGAACGATACCGTTCGCTCATCGCCAGACTTGGTCTCCGTAAGTAAGGAAGGAGTCCGCAATGCCACACAGGTACGAATGTCTGCTAGGCAGTCAGCCTCTTATTATTGAAACAGGAGCAATTGCCAATCAGGCAGATGGTGCTGTTACCGTTCGATATGGTGACACGCTGATATTAGCTACAGTCTGCGTATCAAAGGAAGAGAGAGAAGACGCAGACATGGTACCCCTGACCGTTGACTACGAGGAGAAGCACTATGCCGCTGGCAAGATACCCGGCAGCTTCATACGCAGAGAAAGTCGCCCCAGTCAGGATGCCATTTTAGCCGACCGTCTCATAGATCGCTCATTGCGTCCGCTTATCTCCAAAGGCTTCAAGAACGACACACAGATCATCATAACCGTACTATCCACGGATCAGGAGAACGATCCTGACATATTAGCTATCATCGGCGCTTCAGCCGCATTGTCGATATCAAAAGTGCCATTCGAGGGACCGATATCCGCAGTACGGGTAGGATACATCGACGGAAAACTTGTTTTAAATCCCACTTTCACCAATTTAGTCGAAAGCTCGCTGGACCTCGTAGTATCCAGCAGCAAAGATGCTCCGGTCATGGTTGAGGCTGAGGCCAATGAAGTGGCGGATCAGATCATCCTCGACGCCATAAAGCTCGCACAGGAGGCTAACCAAGAAGCCATCAAACTGCAAGAAAGGCTGCGCGCGGAGCATGGTAAGACCAAATTGGAATTTAACCCGGTAGTAATCAAACCGGAGACTTTAGAGGCAGCCGCCGCAATCATTGGCAACAGACTGAGCGAAATAGTATACAAAACCAAGATTGATAGACAGGCAGACCTCGACGCCGTCGAGAAGGAGCTGAGCCAGCAGCTGGGAGAGAAGTTCACCTCACACGAAATAAGCGCGGCACTCGAAGGATTGGTAAAGAAAGCTGTCAGGTCTCAAATACTGGAGAAGGGGATACGCTCTGCCGGCCGCAAGCCGACCGAGGTTCGTCCTATCACTTGTGAAGTAGGGGTACTCCCTCGCACACATGGATCAGGTCTGTTCACCCGCGGCAGCACCCAGGTGCTAAGCAATACCACCCTAGGCTCCTCGTCAGAGGAACAGATGATCGATACCATCAGTCAGCAGGATAGTAAGCGTTTCCTGCATCACTATAACTTCCCGCCATTCTGCGTCGGCGAAATAGGCCGCATGACCGGACCCAAGCGCCGCGAAATCGGCCATGGCGCCTTAGTGGAACGGGCACTGACACCTATAATCCCAACTCAAGAAGAGTTCCCGTATACGATACGTGTAGTCTCTGAGGTGCTATCCTCAAACGGCTCCAGCTCCATGGGAAGCGTCTGTGCAAGCAGCCTTTCATTGATGGACGCCGGAGTCCCTATAAAGAAGGCCATCGCAGGCATAGCCATGGGCCTCATTGCAGAAGGCGATAAATACATCGTCCTCACCGATATAGAGGGGCTGGAGGACGCTTACGGCAATATGGATTTCAAAGTGGCCGGCACAGTTGACGGCATAACCGCCCTCCAGATGGACATTAAACTCAAAGGAATCCCCTACGAGGTTATTGAGAGGGGTTTGAAGCAGGCATACGAGGGCCGGCTGTTTATTTTAGACAAGATGAACCAGGCTATCAGCACCAACCGTCCTGAGCTGAGTAAGTACGCACCCAGGATATACAGATTAAAAATCAACCCGGAAAAAATTGGTACCGTTATCGGTCCGGGCGGCAAGATGATAAGATCGATCGTCGAGCAGACCAAGGCCAAAGTAGACATTGAAGACGATGGAACAGTGCTCATATCATCAAATGATGAAGAGAGCGCCAGAAAAGCGATCAAGATAATAGAGGACCTGACTAAAGAGGTAGAGGTAGGAGCTGTGTACACCGGCAAGGTAACCCGGTTGATGGACTTCGGCGCCTTCGTAGAGGTCCTCCCCGGTAAAGAAGGCCTGGTCCACATCAGTGAGCTGGCCGATTATCGCGTAGCTAGTGTAGAGGATGCCGTCAAGGTGGGCGATGAGGTCATGGTGAAGGTCATCGAGATCGACCGCATGGGACGAGTCAACCTGTCGCGCCGCGCTGTTTTTCAGGATGCAGCCGGCGGCGAAGACGAGCAGAAAACGACTCCACCTCAAGGCCCACGCGGGAGGTCACCGCATCCCGGTGGATTTCGCGGAGACCGGCAACGCAGGGATCCATCCAGGCGCCCTAACCACAAGCCCAACCGATAAGCCGTTGTAAAGGGGACTTTGAAACCATGATTAAAGTAGTTATTCACGGCGTTCTAGGTAGAATGGGACAAGAAGTGCTTCGCGCTGTATGCGCAGATGCGGAACTGGAAGCGGTCGGCGCAGTTGATATCAAAGCCAAGAACAAGCGGCTTGCGCTTCCCGGCGGCTCTGTGGAGATTCCTCTGTCCGACGATATCGAATCGATCCTTTCATCTACGAAGCCGGATGTAATGGTGGATTTCACCCTCTACCAGGCCGCCATGCCGGCTATGCGCATCGCCGCCAAAAGGAAAGTGAATCTGGTTATAGGAACGACCGGCTTCTCGCAGCAGGACATCGATGAGATCGAGAAACTATGCCGCGCCAACAAGATCGGCGCCGTTGTCGCCTCCAACTTTTCCCTGGGAGCGATCCTGATGATACACATGGCAAAGATAGCGGCCAAGTATTTCGACTATGCCGAGATCATCGAAAAACACCATGAGAAGAAGGCCGACGCTCCGTCCGGCACGGCGCTGTCCACAGCGAAGGCCATGGTGCAAGCCCGCGGACGCGGCTTCATGATGCCGCCGCTGGAGAAGGAAAACATCCCCGGCACCCGCGGCGGACATCTCGATGGTATAAGTATTCACAGTGTGCGCCTTCCCGGATATCTTGCCAATCAGGACGTGATCTTCGGAACGCTGGGC
>CAZWOG010000008.1:0-10949 GCA_964635685.1 uncultured Dehalococcoidales bacterium
TGTGCCCGGGGCTGCTGTTCGATTTGGTACAATCGATATGAATTGGGATTAGGTCGATGATCGGATTAACGTCGTTCGATGCAAATGCTATGTATGTAAGGGGCTCATGTCGGCAATGAAGATCGGTGTGTTAGGCGGAACGTTTGATCCCATCCACAATGGGCATCTCGGTATAGCTGAGTCGGCTTGCCGGGAGCTGGGTCTTGCACAGGTGCTGTTTGTGCCGGCGCGCGATCCGTGGCTGAAGGGGCCTCGAAGCGTTGCTTCTGCCCATCATCGAGTCGAGATGGTAAAACTGGCGATCTCGGCGCATCCCCGTTACAATGTTTCGTATGTAGATCTGCAGCGGAATGGCCCGTCATACACTGTCGACACGCTATCCGATCTGAGGAGAGAACTCGGATCGACAGCTGATTTATATTTCGTCTTGGGCATGGATGCAATGGAGGGGTTGCCCGGTTGGAGGGAGCCCGAGCGCATTATTAAAATGTGTCATCTGATTGTGGCAAAACGCCCCGGGGTGGATGTGATAGATTTAAAGATGCTGGAGAAAAGGCTGCCGGGCGTATTGGAGAAGGTTATAGTGATTGATAACGATTTGTATGATACTAATTCGACGGGGATCAGGCGGCGGGTTGCCGTCGGTCATTCAATAAACGGCCTGGTGCCGGATGCTGTGGCGCTTTATATTCGAGAGAACTCTTTGTATATTAAGGAGGTTTGATTTGGCTCCAGATTATAAAGAAAGACTATTGAAATATACAAAAGAACACGCGGTTTTACATGGCGATTTTGTATTGGCGTCGGGGGCCAAGGCCAAATTTTTCTTTGATATGAAGATGGTGACTCTCTCGGCTGAGGGGGGGTACTTGGTCGGCAAGGTATTGTTCGATATGCTTAAGGCTATCAATATATCCGCTGTCGGTGGTCTGACGTTAGGCGCCGATCCTATCGTGATGGCTGTGGCGCTTGTAAGTTATATAGAAGGCAGGCCCATTCCAGCCTTTATCGAGCGGGGTGTGGTGAAAGATCATGGCACGATGAAGACGATAGAAGGACACGTGCCGGTGAAAGGGTCGCCAGTTGCTATTGTTGAGGATGTAATAACTAAGGGAGGCGCTACTTTAAAAGCAATCGGGATTGCAGAGGAGGCCGGGTGCAAAGTGGTGAAGGTAATAGCATTGTTGGACAGACATGCCGGTGGTAGTGATGAGGTGCGACGGCGGGGATATGACTTCTCTGCTGTATTGCATGCCGATGCAGATGGTAACATAAGTTTGGGATAGAACCATTTGGATTCGATGTTCAGCGTTATGATTGAAGCGATAGATCGTCGGCGAGGGTTTCCTAAAACAAAAAAATCGGTATAATATCTTATATTAACTATAAATAATACAAATCGGAGAGAGAGATTATATGTGTCCTTCAGACAACGAAGTATTTGACAGCATGTTAAGCGGTGTTTCAGAGTTGGATGAAAAAGAGAAGTGGTATCAGTATGCATGGAAGGTCCCTCTTGGCATGTTGCTATATATACCGCGGTGGATGTATGATTTTTGGGTTCGGCCTATTAAACGTAGGCACATGAGGTAGAGAAGAGGATTGCAGGAGACATATGAAGTGGTTTAAAACCCATCTTGAGGGGACGTTGTGGATTATATGGCTTGGAGGCGGTGCAATACTCGCCGGGCTCATTGTAGCCATATTGAAATCAGAGACCGTCGAGAGCGGCTTAAGCTTGACGGGCTGGTGGCTGATCATCCTTTTCAGTGTAGGTTATCTCGCTACTCTGATCAAGGTATGTAACTGGGTATTGGAAGAGAAAGCACAAGATAGAAGTATAATGTGGGCATTCCTCATCGGCCTTGTTGGTGGAATCTTCCCGATAATAGTAGCTTTATTTGGCAGGAACAATACTATAATTAAAGTCTCCGGCAAAGCTGAAAGTGTGGGTGATTTTGAAGTCAGGAGGCTCGTAGAAAGGGAGAAAGATCAACCTTTAAATATAGGTCAGAGCTCTGAGCGGGCGCTGAGATTAGCTAAGGAGCACTTCAATCGGGCCCTTGAGTATGAGGGCATGAACGAATATAACAAAGCTATTAATGAATATAGTAAAGCTATGGAACTCCATAGCCGGTATGCTATGGCATACTATAATCGAGGCATGCTTCTTATGCGGACAGGCAAGAAGGTCAGGGCGAGGATGGACTTTCAAAAGGTTATTTCACTCTCAGAAGGGACAGAGCTTGCCGATATGGCTAGCCGCGCTATGCAAGAGTTGGAAATGTAGGATATTGGATAGTCCCTCGGAGGAATGTTAGATATCTAGATTCTTCACATTTGCTGCATGGGCTTGAATGAAGGCCTTGCGGGGTTGCACTTCCTCTCCCATAAGTGTCTCAAAAATTTTATCTGCCTCTACAGCGTCCTGAACGCTTACCTGCAGGAGAGTACGTGTCTCTGGATTCATAGTCGTCTCCCAGAGCTGTTCGGAGCTCATTTCGCCAAGTCCTTTGAATCGCTGAACCGACCCTTTCCCCTTGCCCTTCTTTGATATTTCCTCCATCTGCTTATCAGTGTATGCCCACAATTTCTCCTTGCCCATTGAGATGCGGTACAGCGGAGGCTGAGCGATATACAGATGGCCGTGATGGATGAGTTCGGCCATATGGCGGAAGAAGAAAGTGAGAAGGAGGGTGCGAATATGAGCGCCGTCTACATCTGCATCGGTCATGATTATGACGCGACCGTATCTTAGTTTTGTGAGGTCGATCTGGTCGTCGAGGCCTGCGCCTAAGGCGGTGATAATAATGCGAATTTCTTCGTGGTTAAGCATCTTCTCCGGGGAAGCCTTCTCAACATTGAGAATTTTGCCTTTTAAAGGCAGTATAGCCTGGAATCGGCGGTCGCGTCCCTGTTTGGCTGAGCCTCC
The DNA here is from genome assembly GCA_964635685.1 of uncultured Dehalococcoidales bacterium. Lineage (GTDB taxonomy): Bacteria > Chloroflexota > Dehalococcoidia > E44-bin15 > E44-bin15 > JAYEHL01. The sequence goes on from CAZWOG010000008.1 coordinate 2,933, forward strand.
GGCCGATTCACCCTCGACCAGGTAAATTTCACACTCCTCGGGATTCTTATCTGAGCAATCGGCCAGCTTGCCGGGGAGATTGCCCAAGTCCATGGCGTTCTTGCGCAGGACCAGATCGCGTGCTTTGCGCGCTGCGTCTCGAGCGCGGGCTGAGGTTAAACATTTGTCTACAATGCGTTTAGAATCCGCAGGGTGTTCATTCAGGTAAAGAGCCAGTTCATCGGAGACCACAGTCGCAACGTGCCCTTGCACTTCCGGGTTGCCTAGCTTGGCCTTGGTTTGCCCCTCGAATTGGGGCTCTGCAATTTTTACACTGACGATGGCTACAAGCCCCTCGCGGGTGTCGTCCCCAATGAGGTTTGAATCATCTTCTTTAAGGAGCTTCAGGCTGCGTGCTGTATCATTAATAACCCGGGTGAGGGCCGCCCGAAAACCTGTAATATGGCTTCCGCCGTCCTCCGTATTTATGCAGTTGGCGAATGCGAGGACATGCTCAGCGAATCCTTCATTGTACTGTAGGGCAACCTCGACATCGGTGCCATTTACCTGTTTGGAGATATAGATAGGTTCATGCAGTACCTTGCGGTCCTTGTTCAAAAACTTGGCGAAGCTGGCGATACCGCCTTCGAAGAAGAACGTTACCTCATCGTCGGTCCTCTTATCTTCAAAGTGTAGCTCGATGCCTTTGGTGAGGTAGCACATTTCACGAAAGCGCTGAACCAGTAAGTTATAATCCCATTTGATTTCAGGGAATATCTTTGCGTCCGGCAGGAAGGTGGTCTTGGTGCCGGTGCCCTCGCAGTCGCCGATCTGCTCCACCGGCGTCTTGGCGATGCCGCGGTTGTATACCTGACGATAAACTTTTCCGTCCCGTTTGATCTCTACAATACACTCCGAAGAGAGGGCGTTCACTACTGATGCGCCTACGCCATGAAGTCCACCGGATACCTTATAGCTGCGGCCGCCAAATTTGCCTCCGGCATGCAGTGTGGTCATTACGGCCTCTAGGGCAGAGGTCCCGGTTGCCTGGTGCTCCTCGACGGGAATACCGCGGCCGTTATCGATGACGGTCACGCGGTTATTCTTGTCGATGGTGACCTCTATATGGGTGCAGAAGCCGGCAAGTGCCTCGTCGATGCTGTTATATACTATTTCGTACATCAGGTGGTGCAGGCCTGAGGGCCCTGTACTGCCGATGTACATACTTGGCCGGCGTCGTACTGCCTCGATACCGCTGAGAACCTCTATGTCCTCGGCGGTATATTCACTGCTGGCATTGGTGTTTAGTTTCAGATTCAGTTGTTTATTTTCCTCTATTATCACAGCGCCTCATTAAAAAGAAAGCTTCGCCCGCTTCTGTAGTTAATGGGCCGAAGCTGTTTAGTAACACTTCCAGACATTAAAGTATTATAACACAAATGAACGTGGAAGTGAAGGGCTTTTATAATAGGTCGATCGTTTACCTCCCCATACATATATGCAAGCCCTTGATACATTGAAATAATGCATATATGTGTTATAATCTCACCTGTAATTTTATTTGGAGGACAGCAGTGTCTACGCATAAAGATACAAAACAGAGCAAAGAAGGACTGCTCAAGGCGATATACGCGGCAGGTTATCTGCTTGAGCATGAAGTAGGTAGGGAGCTTGAGCGCGCTGGCTATCAGGTCCAATTCAATGTCAACTGTGATGGTGATGAGGATGGGATGACACACGATATCGATATTGTGGCAACGGATGCTATGTCGGCAGGATGGCCGGAACATGCCCCTACATGGTATTACACGCAGATTGTGGCTACTTGTCGTGCCTCTGTGAACCCCATGGTCTTCTTCGCACGCAAGATGTCAAATGCCGCTGCGCCGGCTCCAGAATCGATTCCGACCCTGGGTGTAGCATTCGATTGGCCTTCCAGGCAGCTATTGGAGGAACATCCGGAAGCGATCCAGAGTCGTATCTATAATTTCTTCATGAAGAACGACCATCGCCTGACTATACCCTATGTATCCAACCAGTTTTGTGTTCTAAAGCCTCGTGCCGGCGATAATGCATTGGAGGCCAGCCAGGGCAACACATACAGTGAAGTGCTGTTGCCGCTTATCAAGTCAATAAGTTATCTAAAGCGGGTAGGGCTTGAACATAAACTGTCTCAACAATCCCTTGATTCGGCGATTTTCTATCCGGTGATAATACTCAGGGACAAGCTGTACTCTTGCTATGTAGCTTCTGGTCAACCGGAGATAAGAGAGGTGGATCATATCGTATTTAGCCGAGAATATATATCCAAGACATTTTGCGGAAGTGTTTTAATAGATGTAATTATACGGCAGTATCTTGAGGAATACATTGCCCTAATCAAAGCTGAGACTCAGAGATTGCGGAAGTTCTTTGAGGAGAATTTTGACGATTTTGAAAAACATGTGGCTACACTTAGATCTAAGAGCGCAAACATCTAGGGGACGCCAGGCTGTCTGTATAACATTTAGCCCCGCGAACACTTGCGCGGGGCTTTTTATATTTGGACATGATGAATTGAAAGCCATGCATTATTAAACTTGCAGTATATTGAAGGCGGATAGGATTATGGATTTATTTACGGTTGACAGACAAAGGTGCGATCTGTGCGGCTTATGCGTTGCGGACTGCCCCGGTTTTGTTGTAGCGATGAGCGGGCTGGACGGCTTCCCATCGCTGGCGCAAGGCGGAGAGGAGCGTTGCATCAAGTGCGGCCATTGTGTGGCTGTCTGTCCAAACGGAGCCTTTAATCATCATCTGATGAGTGCCGAGCAATGTGCTGAAATCAATAAGACTCTTTTACCATCTCCCCAGTCGGTCGAGCATTTCCTTAAATCGCGTCGCTCCATCCGAACATATAAAGATGAGCTGTTAGACAGGAGAACGCTGGTGAAGTTGATAGATATCGCAAGATATGCGCCGTCTGGGCATAATACCCAGCCGGTGAGCTGGATAGTAGTCAGCGGCAGGGATAAATTGAAGGTGCTGGGAGATTTAGTGACAGAATGGATGCGGACTGCGGTCAAGGAGAATCCCGCTTTAGATAGTGTGATGAAGTTAGGGATGGTAGCCGATGCTTGGTCTATAGGTGTTGACGTTATCATGCGCGGAGCGCCCCATATAATAGTTGCGCATGCTCCTAAACTCTACGGGCCATTGGGGCATGAGGGCTGTCTTATAGCTTTATCGTATCTGGAGCTGGCGGCTCACTCTTTGGGGGTGGGGGCTTGCTGGGCAGGGTATTTTGAGATGGCTGCTGTTAATTACCTGCCGCTACGGCAAGCCTTGAAAATGCCTGAGGGAAATAGGCCGTATGGCGCTATGATGCTAGGCTGGCCGAAATATGGGTATAGCCGAATTCCGCTGCGCAAAGAGCCGGATGTTCAGTGGGGTTAGGTTAAAATTGAAGAATCTAGTTCGCTTTTTTGAATTAGATTGAATACTGTTTGGACAAGTAATTCAGAAGTTAAATTTGAGGATACGATTTTTATCTTCATTTATTACTCTGCTAAAACCACAAAACGTCTCAGGTAGACCCACCGAAAGTCGTTTAATGATCTAGTCAGCAGTCCGGCGACCATGATTTTGCAGCTTTAGACCTGGAGTTTCGCGCTGCCGTCTCTTGGCGGGTTTATCAAGTAAAACATCATAATAGTAATAGATAAATATATACTTTTAAGCGGGATTAGTATAAGAGTGTAATAGGGAGTATTTGATATTAACTTTCGAAGTTTTATTGACATTCTATATAAGGAATCAGTAAAGTGTAATGCACACTGAAGTTTTCTTATGTTTAATAGGCAACGGTGTTCATGGGGGATTTTATGAAAGACATTTACAAGTCTAAAAAGCGGCTTATCAAAGAGTTGGAAGATACGCGGCGATTGCTTTCACAAAAAGCGACCAAAGAGCTGAAAACGGATGTCGCAAGGAAAGAAGCCGGACCGTATCGAGAGGTTGTCGAAAATAGGCGTGATAAAGAGGCCCTTCTTCTTATCAAAAAGGCGATTGATAGTGCAACTGATGCAATTGGATTGTCAGACTCCGAAGGACACCATATATATCAGAATAAAGCATTTACTGATCTGTTTGAATATACGGCTGAAGAGCTGGGAGCAACGGGTGGCGGCCCCGCCGCCTTTGCAGTGAAAAGCACCGCCCGTGAAGTTTTTGGATCGATTATGAGCGGCAGGTCGTGGAGTGGTGAGGTGGAAATGAGGGCCAAAAGCGGACGCATATTTAGTCTTTTTTTACGTGCAGATGCTATTAAGGATGATGCAGGGAAGATTGTTGGACTGGTTGGGGTTTTTACAGATATCACTGAAAGAAAGCGTCTGGAATATCAGTTGAGAAAGAAGCATGACGAGCTGCAATTGATATTGGATTCCATTCCGGCTTACGTCTTTTATAAAGATAAAGATGGGAAGATGCTTAATATAAATAAAGCTGCGACCGCGCTGGTCTATGTGCCTAAGGAAAAGCTGCTGCAGAAGACGGTTTTTGATCTGATACCTGAAACAGCTGACAAATATAACAGAGACGATATGGAGGTAATCAGGTCCGGCCAGCCAAAAATAAATATTGAAGAATCGCTGGAGTTGCCTGGCGGAGTAAGGTGGCTCAAGACTGACAAAATACCAATAAAAGATGATGACGGCAGTATAGTGGGGCTCCTGGGTTTCTCTGTGGATATCACCGACCGTAAGAAGGCGGAGGAAGCACTGCGGGAGAGTGAAATGCGGTTCCGTCACATCCTCGAAAATTCCCAGGACGCATCATACCGTCGGAACTTAAAAGCCGGCAGATATGATTATCTCAGTCCGGTCATCACCAAGCTCACGGGTTACTCAGTTGATGAAATGTCGACCATGTCTGAGCATGTGGTGACTGAACATATCCATCCAGATGATCGGGAGCAGGTGGCCCGTATTTTTGGTGACGCTTTGTCAGGCTTATCACGGACCTACCGAGTGGAATACCGGTTCATGTGCCGTGACGGGCAATACCGGTGGATGAATGACCTGGGATCAATAATGCTGGATGAAAGGGGAAAGCAGCAGTTCCTTGTAGGCTCACTGCGTGATATCACCGAGCGCAAACAGGTGGAGGCAGAGATAATCGTCCTTTCCAATGCTTTCAGGGCTGCTCTGGATCCTGTTCTAATATTTGATATGCAGGGCAATGTTGTGAATGCGAACGAGGCAGCCCACAAGCTGTTTGAAAGAAATGATGTCGGTGTAAATGCGCTGGAGTCCGTTGCGCCTGAAGATAAGGAAAGGATTGCTGTGGCGCTGCAGGGCCTGATAACAAGCGGACGCCCCAGCATAGTCCAGTTCAGTATAGTTACCAGGAGCGGACGCAGGGTGCCGCTTGAGGCCTCCGGGAACATTATGCTGGATGCTAGCGGCAAGCCGGTAGGTATTGTGGTTGTGGAGAGGGACCTCACCGAGCGAAAGAGAGCGGTGGAGGCGCTGCGAGAGAGTGAGGAGCGCTATCGTCTCCTTGCCGAGAATGCGACTGATGTAATCTGGATAGTCAACATGGGCATGCAACTTACCTATGTCAGCCCATCCATAACGCGACTTCTGGGCTATACGGTTGAGGAAGCGCTGGCACGCCCAATGTCTGAAGCTTATACACCGTCATCGTTTGCAGCGACGATGCAGGCTGCTACCGAGGAAATAGCAATTGAACAAATCGGGCAGGGCGATCCCAAACGCTCGCGGATCCTGGAAGTGGAATTGTATCGCAAGGATGGGAGCGTTGTCCCTGTTGAAGCCAATTTCAGTTTCCTGCGTGATGTGGCAGGAAAGCCCATCGGGATACTCGCCATGGTGCGCGACATCACCGAGCGCAAGAGGGCGGAGGAAGATGTTAAACGCCACGCAAAAAGAATTGAGGCGTTATACGGCATTGCGCAGGTAATCAGCCAATCATCAACATTAGATACAATGTTGAAAGATGCTCTGGAAAAGGTATGTACCGCAATGGATACGGAGTCCGGGTGCATTTTCATGCTGGACTTCGACGAGAGTGCCTTAAAGCTCAAATCATACAGAGGCATATCAGAAAGTATTGTAAGCCAATTCTTAACAATAGTGATGACCGAGCAAGGAATAGAAGGATTGATGAAGCTGACAGGGCCGATTACTGAGATAGATGAAACTCAGGATGTAATGGAACCCGAAAAGATGAAGAAAGTGACCGCGGATATAGGCAGAAGGGGGATAGCTGCCGTGCCGTTCTTCAGGGGCAAGGATCTGCAGGGATTGATTGTCACATTCACCACTGAAGATAGAACATTCAGCAGTGAAGACCTGGAACTTCTCAAAGCAATAGCCAACGAGATATCTATCGGTATCAATAACATGTTGCTGTTAGAGAAAACAAGGGAGATGTCAGTGACGGACGAGCTGACCGGACTGTATAACCGCCGGCATTTCTTCGAGACGCTGGATGTGGAGATGAACAGGGCCAGAAGAACAAACCACCCATTCTCTCTGGTTATGCTCGACTTAGACGGGTTCAAGGAATATAACGACAAGTACGGGCACAGCAATGGAGATGCCGTGTTACAGACTGTCTCGCAAATGCTCAAATCATCTATAAGGAAGAGCGATCTGGCTTTCCGATACGGGGGAGATGAGTTTGCTTTGATCCTGCCGGCGGCGGCTGCGGAGAGAGCAAAAAAGATTGTACAAAGGGCAAGGGCTAAATGGCAGAAAGCACCGCTGACACAATCCAAGATTTTTGGAGGACATGTAGGCTTCAGCACCGGAATTGCCGAGTATCCCGAGAACGCTGAGTCGGCCGACGGTTTGATATTCCTGGCGGATGCGGCCTTGTATCAGGCGAAAAAGAAGGGATATGAAGATAAGCTTGTATCCGAATTAAGAACACTTTCAACGGACATTATGGATGTGGCAACGCAGGATCAGGTATATGCATTGGCGGCTACGGTGGACGCTAGAGACCCTTATACATATGGACACTCTCAGAGGGTTGCGGATATAGCGATGGCGATAGGGAAAGCAATCGGCATGTCTGCAGAAGATCTGACCAAGCTTCATGCTGCAGCTTTGCTGCACGATATCGGCAAGGTCGGAGTCCCCGATTCAATACTTGCCAAGATAGAGAAACCTACTCCTGAGGAGTGGGATGTGATAAAAAAGCACTGCGCAGAAGGGGCTAGGATAGTCAGCTATGTTAAGGAGCTCTCAACGCTTGTGCCCATCATTTTGCACCACCATGAATGGTACGATGGTAGCGGCTATCCGGGTGGTTTAAAGGGTATCGATATCCCGTCAGGCGCTAGGATCACCAGTGTGGCTGATGCCTATGATACTATGGTGACGAAACGCCCCTACAGGGATGTGATATCGCCCAAGAAAGCATGTGAGGAGCTTAAACGGAATGCCGGGGTGCAGTTTGATCCCGTCATAGTAGATGCCTGGTGTCGTCTGATGGATAAGGCAGGAAAGGAAGACAAATAGAGCTTGGTATTGTTCGGGCACATTGATATATAATATTAAGTACGCCAGCCCAGCTTGCGTCCGCCAAGAACATGCAGATGCAAGTGATGTATATCCTGTCCCGCATCCGGCCCTGAGTTCACAACCAGCCTGTAACCGCTTTCGGCGATGCCCTCCCGTTTTGCCAGCTCATTGGCTATGTTTACCATGTGCCCGAATAACGGCATGTGGTTGGCTGTCGCAGCGCTGAGAGATGGAATGTGCTCCAGGGGCAGAATCAAGATGTGTACCGGAGCCTTGGGATTGATATCGCGGATAGCTAGAACCTTATCGTCGCGATGAACTGCATCACTGGGGATTTCACCTTTGATAATCTTGCAGAATATACAACCCATTTCTTAGTCCTATCAACCCCCTAATCCCCCAATCATGGGGGACTTTTTAAAAGGGATAGGGGACACCCCTAAAACCCTGTCAGGAGAGAAATCTCCTGTACCTCTTTACCATATTCCCACCCCACGTAGGGG
>CAZWOG010000009.1:0-10926 GCA_964635685.1 uncultured Dehalococcoidales bacterium
CCACCGTCCCATCCGCAATATGCTCCCATTCCGCCTCACCATCCCCCATATCAAAACGCCATATTCCCTGAGTAGCAGCGCCACCCTGTATTCCGGCATATACGAAGTCCTCATCACAGGGATTAGGAGCCACATGTACTATATCTCCCGGTGCACCCGGTTGACTATTCTCCGGGTCTACCGGTACAAATACTAAATCGCCGGAGTCCCTGTACACCCCTCCCTGATTAGTACCAGCTAATATATAACCAGCATCCACAATAACCAAATCTATAACCCTATGGCCTATCGGTATCTCACTGCCGCTCGACGAGGTCCATGTCGCACCTGCATTAATAGTCCTCCACACAACACCATTAGCATCACCAGTGTAATAAGTACTTGCATCCTTCACAGTAAAAGCAGTAATAGGCTGCTGAGCATTACGTGTAGCCTGGAAAGTTGCACCATCATCAAGGGAAGGAACTATAGCTGTGCTCCCGCTCTGGGCTACAATAACCGCGCCAGAAGTGAGCCTTACCATATTGAATATACATATCGCTGGACTTAATACAAGTGTCGAGCAATACACGCGCTCCCACGTCCTGCCCTCTGTCACCGTGCGCCACAAGCTGGCATCACCAGTGCCTGTATCCATTGTAGTAATAAAAATAGTCCCATCAGAAAAGTACCCCTCGGACGGGCTCATATCAGTTATTTCGTCTATCACAGTATCGATAAGTCCGCGCTGGTTCCACGAATTAAATCCTCCACCCTCAGCAGTCAAGGCGGCCGAGACGGCGCTCTGATCGCCAAATGTACCTACATATGCGACAGATGAGGTCATGACGACCGTGGCCTCCGTTTCGCCGGTCGGTTGTTTGTAAGACAAATGCTCATTTGTATCGGGGGTGGGAGTCCAGTTCTGTCCACTATCATTGCTTGTATACACTAAAAACTGGCCGGGAGTCGGCGATACTAGTGGGTCCATCTCCTCCGTGCCGGCGATAATGACCGTGCTTGAAGCATCGCCGGATACCGCTATGCTCCATATATTCGTTTCCTCAGGGACAAAAACCGCCGGTGGAGGAGGGGTCGTCCAATGCCCTCTTACATTGAGATCAGCAATAGTTGGTGCAACTAGTAACCCCGCCCATTGGATACTGAAGACGTCGCCAAGCGCCACTGGCCCCGGCCCGGTAGCAGATAAGCCTACATATATTTTAAGCGCACCGCTTGTCCCACTAACATTATAATCATTCGGGAACTCGATACACCCCCTATAAGAAGTAAAATCGAGCCCACCTTGGTCCTTGATAGTTGCATCAAAGACAGCACCACCCCAGGCCCCTATCCCGAGCTTGGTCCTCACCACCGTCTTGGTTGCATCGGTAACAATAGCTATAATCGCTTCATCCGTTGCATAATTGGGAGAGAGCCCTACCGCAAGGACATCGTACGCGCCGACCCCCTGAGCTACCCACCCGCCAATATCTAATATGTATACATCAGTAGTCGTTATCGCAGGATTAGCTGTCCCTACTGCTACAACAATCCTGCCTGAAGAATCTAACGCCAAGTCAAGAGATGTTATTACATCCGTACCAGCCGCATATATCGTTCCCGGAACGGGATTTAAATCATCAAACGTGCGGCCGCGATCCTCGGAATAATACACTCTGTTTTCTGTAGACACAAAGATCGTGCCGTCGGTATTCCAAGACGGGGAAAGTTCGATCGCTACGATATCACCGGTATCAACTATAGCCGCCATAGCATTGCTGAGCCCAGTATCTTGCCAGGTAAAAGCACCGTCAATCGATTTCAGCAAGTCCCAGTCAGTTAAGATAAGCTCATTTTGAACAGCAGCGAATACTGTCGCACCATCCAGGGAGACGGCCATCGGACCGATATCATATCCGGGATAAAGCTGCATATCGTCTTCACCCGGGATGGTAATCCGTGTCCACTCCAAGCCACTCGTCTGTGCATAGGAAAAACCTGTATTCGAGACAACATTGGAGCTAATCAGACACACCGCAAGTGACAAAGCTGTAAGCAGTCCTAAGACCTTCATTCTTTTATCTTTCATATTCGCCTCTCCCCCCACAGGGTTAGGAAGTTTTACCATATATTAGCAGAATTTGTCAAGGCTTGCTAATATATTTTTTAAAAGTTACCGAACCATAGAAATTTTATTATATACCTTCCAGAGATACAAACTCAATATACGGATACTAACTTTTGAAATGTTCGGGATTCCTTATATTGATATATCGACGATTAAATATGTTGGACAAATCCTATTCCGTCGGCTTAAACTATAATCGGTCAGCAATACTATATCAATTGTTACTACCTGTCATGCAACTTTCGAGTCACTAGAATGCCGGATTTTAAGATCGTCTCAGACTTCAAGCCTACCGGAGACCAGCCTCAGGCGATAGAGAAGCTGGCCGATGGCCTCGAGCGTGGGCTCAAGCACCAGACGCTGCTCGGCGTGACCGGCAGCGGCAAGACCTTTACCATGGCCAATATCATCGAAAGAGTGCAGCGCCCCACGCTGGTTATGTCACATAACAAAACACTTGCTGCGCAGCTTGCGACGGAGTTGAGGGAGTTCTTTCCAGATAATGCAGTAGAATACTTCGTCAGCTACTACGATTACTATCAGCCTGAGGCCTACGTCCCACAAACAGATACGTATATCGAAAAAGAGACCGACATCAACGAGGAGATCGACAAGCTGCGTCATGCCTCTACCAGGGCACTGCTTAGCCGCCGCGACGTCGTTATCGTAGCCTCCGTCTCCTGTATCTACGGCCTCGGCTCACCGGAGGAGTATAAAAGCTTCGTGCTGACCCTGAAGAAAGGGCAAACGGTAAAGCCCGAGCACGTCGCCCGTAAGCTGGTCAGCATGCAATACGAGCGCAACGATATCGACTTCACCAGGGGCCGCTTCCGCATGCGCGGCGACACGCTGGAGGTACAACCGGCGTACGAGGAGCTGGCGGTGCGGGTGGAGTTCTTCGGCGATACCATCGAGCGCATCGTAGAGGTAGACCCGCTGACCGGCGAGCTGCTGGCCGAACGAAATGAAACAGCCATATATCCCGCAAAACACTTCGTCCTGTCCTCCGATAAATTGAACGCAGCGATCGACGATATACGCATAGAGTTGAAAGAACGGCTGGCCGAGCTCAGGGAACAGGGCAAGCTCCTGGAGGCAGCCAGGCTCGAATCCAGAACCAACTACGATCTTGAAATGATGCGGGAGGTCGGCTATTGCAGCGGGATAGAGAATTACTCGCGGCACCTGCTGCGGCGGGCGCCGGGGAGTCCCCCCTGGACACTGATCGACTATTTCCCTGACGACTACCTCATCATCATCGACGAATCTCACATGACGCTGCCGCAGATACATGGAATGTATCACGGCGACAAATCTCGCAAGGAGACGCTGGTGGATTATGGCTTCCGGCTCCCTTCGGCGCTGGATAATCGCCCGCTGAATTTCGAAGAGTTTGAGGAACACGTCAATCAAGTCATTTACGCCTCCGCGACACCGGGGCCTTACGAATACGAGCACAGCGAACGCATAGCGGAACAGCTGATACGTCCCACAGGCCTGCTGGAACCATCGATAGAAGTCAAGCCGACCAAGAATCAGATCGATGACCTGATGGAGCAGATAAGGGTCAGGGTTAAACGCGGGGAAAGATGTCTAGTTACAACACTGACCAAGCGCATGGCCGAGCAGCTGGCGGAATATCTGAAGGAGATGGGGATCAAGACGCACTATCTGCACTCGGAGATAGACACACTGGAGAGGGTCGACATACTCCGCGACCTGAGGCTCGGGGTGTACGACGTAGTTGTAGGTATAAACTTATTACGCGAGGGGCTGGACCTGCCCGAGGTGAGCCTTGTTGCGATACTTGATGCCGATAAGGAGGGCTTTCTCAGGTCGCGCGACTCGCTGATACAGACCATGGGCCGCGCGGCGCGGCATATCGACGGCCACGTTGTCATGTATGCGGACACGGTCACGGGGTCGATGCAGGCAGCCATAGATGAGGTTTACCGCAGGAGAAAGCTTCAGACAGCCTACAACGAAGCGCACGGCATCACGCCGCAGGGCATAAAGAAGGCCATCAAGGACATCACCGACCGGATTGTTGCAGTCGCAGAGGCCCGCGCACCATATCAAGTCAGCAAATTACCGAAGGACGAGCAACTTCGCTTGATTAAAGACCTCGAGTCACAGATGAAACAGGCGGCCAGGAACCTCGAATTTGAAAAGGCAGCGCTGCTGAGAGACCGCATAATCGAGCTGAGGAGGAACATGGAATGAAAGAAGAGGGGGAAACCAAGCAGGAGCGCCGCGAGAGGCGGCTGCAGAAGAAGCGCAAGCGTATCCCTCAACATGGCAAGAGTTTAGCGCGGGTATATCGGGATGCCGTACTGAAACGGCTGCGCAAAGAATCTAAGTAAGCCAAACTTGATCAGCCCTCAGCAGGCGGTTCTTCTTCCTTCCCGACTTCTTTCAGCAAAGGAGCTTCTTCCTTCAAATCAACCTCTCGAGAACGTGACGGCAGGCGCTCCTTGAGCTCCTCCACCTTCTGTGAAATGTACTCATAAAGCTGCGAACGCTCCTTGGAGAAGGCAACGCTGAGACGCGAATTGTATCTCCCGATACCACGATACTTGTCATATCTGTTTTTGGTCAGCCGGCCCCAGAAGGTCCCCTGCAATTGAACTAACTCATTTAATATGTATTTCTTCAGCTGACGCGCCGCCTCATCGGGCGAGATGTGTGCCCCGCCCTTCGGCTCCGGCACTATCACATCCACCACCCCGAGATCAGAGCAGTCTTTTGCTGTCAGTTTCAACGCCGGGGCGATTTCCTCTGCTTTATTGGAATCCCGGTATAGAAGGCTGGCAGCCCTCTCCGGAGGTATTACCGAGAAGATGGCGTTCTCGAGCATTAAAATACGATCGGCAACCCCGAAGGCCAGCGCACCGTCGCTGCCGCCTTCGCCTATGATCACAGCTACTACCGGCGTGGGCAGGTCCGACATGTGTGCTATGCACTGAGCGATAGCATTGCCGATCCCCCGCTCCTCGGCGTTAAGCCCGGGGTACGCCCCCGGGGTATCGATAAACGTAACTACAGGGAGCATGAATTTAGCCGCCAGCTTCATGGCCCGCTGCGCCTTGCGGAAGCCCTCAGGGTATATCCAGCCCTTCTTGCCCTGGTCTCCGTGGCCGCGCTCCTGCGCGATAACCACAACCGTGCCGCCGCCGATGTCCGCCAGTCCGCAGACAACCGACTCATCGTCGCCGTAGCAGCGGTCTCCGTGCAGCTCGATGAAGCTGGAGCATATCCTGCCGATATAATCCAACGAAGTGGGGCGGTCTTCGTGTCTAGCCAGCTGTACGCTCTTCCATGCCGATTCCCTGTGCGTCGATATCGGCGGGTAGGGGCCGAACCTTCTCTTAATGGTTATGCGATATCGGGATAACAGCTGGTCCAGTAATACGGCCAGCAGCTCCCTTAACCTGGGGCGTTCTACAATCAGATCAATCAGACCATGTTTCAGATGGGATTCAGAGGTATGGGCTTCCGAAGGCAGTGCGCCCCCTTCCGTCTCCGTTACCAGCCTCATGGGAGCAAACCCTATAAGCGCCTTGGGCTCGGCAACAATAATATCGGCCAGGTTGGCAAAACTGGAATACACCTCGCCGGTGGTAGGATTGGTGAGAACAGATATAAACGGGAGGTTCGTATCGATCAACTGTTTTGCCGCAGCAGCCGTCTTGGCCATCTGCATCAGGGCCAGCACGCCCTCCTGCACACGCGCGCCGCCGCTCGAAATCACAGCCACCAGCGGCAACCGCTTCTTCAAAGCATGCTCGAAGGCCAGGGCCACTTTCTCTCCTACCACACAGCCCATGCCGCCGCCGAGGAAACTGAAGTCCAGAACTACTATTACCGTCCAGGTGCCCTCTATCTGACAGACGCCCGTGACCACCGCCTCAGGCAGGCCGGTCCTTTTCTGCGCTTCAAAGACGCGCTTCTTATAGGAGGTCTCCCCTGAGAACGACAGGGGATCCAGGGACGCCAACGATCTGTTCATTTCGATGAAGCTTTCGTTGTCCGCTATAAGCGCGATACGGTCATAAGCGGAGATCTGATAATGGTACCTGCATGTAGGACATATGCGATAGCGTTCGAACATTTCATTCGATAGCAGGTTTTCCCCGCAGTAAAGGCAGGTATTCATTTTATCGAAGGCGCCGTGTTCCAGCCGTTCCGGGCGCCGCGGGACAATCTTGTCGAAGAACCCTTTTATCATGCCGCACCACCCCCCGCTGCATCTTGCTTCTTTACATCATGTTTAGAAAGCACCTGCCGCGACTTCCCCGGCTCGCCGGGGGCTACAACCCCCTGCGCCTCGAGCATATCCATGATCTTGGCCGCGCGGGGATATCCGACGCCCAGCCGCCGCTGCAGGAAAGACGTGGATATATGATTAAGTCCAACCGTGAGCCTAATAGCCTGTTGCAATAAAGAATCCTCCGGGACCTTATCAGCGGCGGCCGCATCCAGGTCCGGCACCAGCTGAACGCCGGCTTCCCTGGGATGCTGGCTTATCCAGAAACTGACCACCTTCTCGATCTCAGACTCGGAGACATAGGTGCCCTGAAGGCGCTTTGGTTTGGGCGCATCGGGCGGGAGGAACAGCATATCCCCCCGGCCGAGGAGCTTCTCAGCGCCGACGGTATCCAGTATAGTGCGTGAATCCACCTGCGAAGTTACAGCGAAGCTGATGCGTGCCGGGAAGTTAGCCTTTATCAATCCTGTGACCACGTCCACCGACGGGCGCTGCGTGGCCACCATCAGATGGATGCCGGTGGCCCTGGCCAGCTGCGCCAGACGGCATATTATACGCTCCACTTCATCGGGCGCCGTCATCATGAGCTCGGCCAGTTCATCAATAACGAGAAGCAGGTATGCCCACGGTTTATCGATGCGCGGATTCTTGTTATACGACTCGATATCCCTGACCCCGACCGCCGCCAGCCTCTCGTAGCGGTGTTCCATCTCGCGCACCAGCCACTTTAAAGTTGCCACCGCTTTCTCGTGGTCCACCACCACCGGCGTCAGCAGGTGCGGCACGTTGTTGAACACTACCAGTTCCACCCGCTTCGGGTCCACCATGATGAAGCGCACCTCCTCCGGACTATCGTACATCAGCAACGTGGCGATGATCGATTTCATGCAGATACTTTTACCACTGTTGGTAGCGCCGGCGATCAGAAGATGCGGCATCTTGGCCAGGTCAGCGACCACGCTCTCTCCCGACATCCCCTTCCCCAGGGCCAGAGGCAGCTTTGTTTTAGCCTTAAGTTTCTGAAATGAATTTGTTTCTATTATGCTCCTCAGGCTGACCGTAGATGCTATCGGGTTCGGCACCTCGATGCCAACCATGGCCTTCCCCGGTATCGGAGCCTCTATCTTTATGGACGGCGACTCCAGCGCCAGCGCCAGGTCATTGGCCAGCGAGGCGATGCGCTCAACCTTGACCCTGGTCTTGGAAACCTCTTTCTGCCGAATGGTTATATTGCCGTCCTTGTCCTTTTCCTTGATTTCTTTGAACTTGCGGTCCCACCCCGGCTCGACCCCGTACTGGGTAACGGCCGGGCCCACATTGGACTCCACTACCTTGGCCTCGACGCCATAGCTGGAAAGGGCCTCCTCTATGATCCTGGCCCCCCGCTTGGTATCCACCTCCGGCTTCTGCGTATCGAGCTCACGCTCGAGTATCGTCAGGGCAGGAAGCTGCCACTTTCCTTTCTCACCGCCCGAGCGCCCGGCCGGCTCGATAATATTAACAACATCCGCTTTGTCCCCGACTGCGGCCGGGATCTTCTTTTCTTTCTTTAAAGGTTTCTCTTTCGGCTGCTCCGGCTCACGCTTCTGCTCGCCGACCTGAGTGCGCACCGCCATGACCTTTATCGTCCTGGGTTTCCGCCCCATGGGATGCTGTTTGAAATAATTGAACGGCCAGCACAACGCACGCCACAGATACCTGTGCAGCGGATAGCGCCGGTACAAACTCGCTATAGAGCGGCCGAGGAGCATGGTTAGATTCCAGCTTTTTCGCGGCATTATTAAGATTAGACCGAGGATTATCAGCCCTAATACGATGAAAAATCCTGCCACGAACGAATCGGCGATAATAGCTTCGCCAAGCTTTCCTCCAAGATTAGTGCCGTTTTCCTTGTCAACGAGCGCCAGTATGCCGAAAACGGCAAAGATGAACGATACTATACCGAGCCATATATTAAAGCCCTGTAAGAAGGCAGGGATGTGCGATTTGGCGAATAGCTGGCGAATCCGGTTACGCAGGATAAACCATAAGACTACCAATATGAAGAAGCTCAGCGGAATAAGCCCGTATCCGAACGTATCGACAAACGGCCTTCGCGCCGGCGCGTAGAAACAGAACAGCAGCACCAGTGCCACAACCAGCACGGACAATGCGATCAAAATATATAAAAGAGCGCCGCCGCGCATCGTTCCCGGCCGATGCTTTATAAATCCTTTATCTTTCGCTTCTCCCATCATGCAATTCCTAGAACATCGGAAGCTGTTTAGGCTCAGCCTGCTCTATCTTCTCTCCCCGCTCTTCTTTACCTTCCTTCTCCTCCGTCACCGCCCCAGCTTGAGTCAAAAGAGGAGGTATCTTAAGCATATCCTCCATGATGACCTTGCGCAAGCTTCCCTGATGCAGCGCCGCAGCGGGGTGATACATGGCGAAATACGTCACCCCCCCGCTTTTACGCGCCGTGCCGTGGACCTTGCTTATAGAACCGCCGGGGAAAAACCTGGCCATCGAGTGCCGCCCCAGCGTCACGATCATCTTGGGTTTTATCAACTCCACCTGGCCGTCGAGCCACCTGCGGCAGGCCCCGATCTCATCGGGCAGCGGGTCACGATTTCCGGGCGGGCGGCATTTGACAACGTTAGCTATATAGACTTCGCTTCTTTTCAAACCGATGGATTGCAGCAGTTCATCCAGGAATTGCCCCGCCGGCCCCACAAAGGGACGCCCCTGCTGGTCCTCATGCCATCCCGGCGCCTCCCCGATAAACAGAATCTCGGCATCCTCGCGCCCCTCGCCGGGGACAACCTGTTTCCGCTGTTTGCAAAGCCTGCAATCCTCGCACTTGGCGATTTTCTCATATAATTCGGTTAAGCTGCTTACGATGCGAATCCTCCAGCACGCCAGTCTCTGAACACGGTTAATACACCCGCAATGATTATTATACCGCCAACTACATCCCGCAGTACATTCGCATCTATCCGATCCGCCAGCAGGCTACCTAATAAACCAAAGAATACAGCACTTGGGGCTATATACATTGCAATGTCATTTCTGACAGTTTTTTGTCTGAGGTGAGTGAAAGCGCCGAAAAACGATATCACGGCTATTGCAGCCAGTGATATCCCCTGGGCCGCATGCTGGTCCACTCCCACAAGCAGCACCATTATCGGTATGAGCACTACGCCGCCGCCCACCCCCATGATCCCGGACAGGAGCCCGGCTACAAGACCGCCGCAAACGAACCCGAAATATGCCAGCCCGCTCAGCTCACGCTCCGCCACAATCGCAGAAGCTGTGGAACGCGTAAGGACCATGACAAATCCCACACAAATAATGTACAAGCCAAAGAGCCACTGCAGGCGTCTTTCCGGGACACGTTTCATCAGCCTGGCTCCTAAGAAAGCGCCCAACATCCCACCGGTTGCAAACAGTAGAAATATTTCCCATTGGATATAACCCATCACGCCGTATATGACGGCACTGGCCAATGCCATGGGGAAGATGATGGCGAGTGAAGTACCGTGTGCTTCGTATTGAGAGACATATAACACGCCGACGAGCAGGGGCACCAGGAAGACGCCCCCCCCAATGCCGGTGAGCCCTGCCAGAATGCCCACCCCCGCGCCGATAAGAACACAAGCTAGGGCTTTTTCTCTCGACATTCAACCCGCCTTAAGACATTCACGGATGATAGCATAGCACTATAGTGAAGTCAATTGAAGCTGAGGTGGATGTGAAAATAAAAGGGGGGTGTTGCTAAAGGAGATGACTCATAATCATGAAGTCAGTGGTTTAGGTTTCAATTCCCCATGTGGGCTGCCAAGCGACATAGGTTCGAACAGTTAGATGAGATTACATAAAACGATGCTCGGTTCATCTATTCTCAAACTCAGGGAGCAACAATAGCCTAATTGGGTAATTACTAATAGTCCATTGTATGGGAATTAAATGGCAAATGTGCTATCATATAGCATCTGAATATGGTAATGGCTTTGTAAGGGGATGGTGACATGGAATTTTATTCTGATGCAATGATTTTTTTATCCCTGACTTTACTAACTATAATCATAACCATTTTCGTGCTCGCCGTGTCTTTTTTAGGTAGAGCTATAGAGAATGCTAAGAAAGAAGCGGAAAGGCTCAATAATAAACAGATAGAAGATAAGAATAAACTCATCAGTGAAGCACAAGAAGAATTAGAACGGGCAAAAGCGTCTAGTCGAGGAGTAGATGAAGCTTTAGAAAAATTGGACTCTCTCAAGAGGAAACGGGAGAAGTTTAATAAAGAGCTAAAGAAGGTATCGGCTTCCTATAAGCTGTTAACTGTAAAAAGAGGAGTTGTATGTTCTAGTGCGACGTTGTTGTTGTCAATAATACTAGCGGCAACTGCAAAATATCTAACTACAATCTCGGGTAAACCAGCTTTAGTAGCTCCTGCAGTATTGTTATTTATAGCTGCAATAGGTATAGGTTGGGCTTCTTACAGGGCATTTAAGACATTGTTAGTAGTACAGAATGTCGCGGTGGTCCCTGAAGACGTACTTTTAAAGCG
>CAZWOG010000010.1:0-10879 GCA_964635685.1 uncultured Dehalococcoidales bacterium
CCACCTGCATGCCCGCGATGCCCCCGCCTATGACCATTATATTCTTGGATTTTTCAGCCGGTATCAGCGGCAGCTTGCTTTCGCGGAAGAGGAATGGGTTTACCGAGCACGGCCCTGCGCCTGGATCGGTCTTGATGCAGTTGTTGCAGTATACGCACGGGCATATCTCGTTCGTTTTTCCTTCACGCAGCTTATTGGGCAGTTCCGGGTCGGCCAGCACCGGGCGTCCTAAAGCGAGAAAGTCGGCTTTGCCGCTCTTTAGAGTCTTCTCTCCCAGCTTGGCATCGATTTTACCCGCAACTATTACGGGGATTTTGACGGCCTTCTTCACTTTTTCAGCCAGCGCTATCATCGGGCCATCGGGATATGTGTAGCATGGGATGCTTAATGCTGTCCAGAACTCAAGGCCTGAAGAGATGGAGATGGCATTAGCCCCTGCTTTTTCGAGTACTGATGCCTGATACAGTACTTCTTCCATTGTAATTCCGCCCTCAATGTCGTCAGTACTGTTGATTTTAACTATGAGAGGGAAGGGCTTTCCCGTTGCCTTCTTTATGCGCTCCACAATGCTGCGTGCGAAACGGATGCGATTTTCCTTGGAGCCTCCATATTTATCGGTGCGGCGGTTGGTGATCGGTGACATGAATGTGCTGACTAGGCAGCCATGGCAGGCATGCAGCTCTACGGCGTCGGCGCCGGCCTCTTTGGCGCGCCGTGCTGCCTGGGCGAAGTCTTCGATATAGCGATCGATATCAGCCTCTGTCAGCTCTTCGTATTTCCATGCTGTGTTGAGCCATGGTGTTATTGACGGCACCTTTATCAACATTCCTTCGGGGACGAAACCGCTGAAGGTGATTAACAATCCGTTGTGCATCAGCTGAACCGATACCTTGCTTCTGTTCTCATGTATGACGTCGGCTATCGCTTTGATACCAGGGATAAATGAATCGTTATAGATTCCGAGTTCCCAGCCGGGCGATCCATCCTTGCTGACTCCGGCGCATTGAGTAGTGATGAGTCCGATACCTCCGCAGGCGCGTGCTTTATAATAATCGAGCATCCGCTGCGACGGGTTTCCTGTTCCGTCGGTCAATACTGTTCCCATGGCATTCATGATGAGCCTGTTTTTTAGACGCAGTTTCCCTATGTTCCCCTGACTGAATAATGTTGGAAATTTGCTCATGAGAACCTCCTAATTCGGCGGTTAAGTTATTGTAGTCTACTGTAGAATAAGGTCTTGGTCAATATAAGGAGGCCTTTGATTAAGTATTTTCAACCCCCTATCCCCCACTCTTTGGTCCTTCCAAGAGAAGATTCCATGGAAGGATTCCGCGGAAGGACACCTCTTTTTCAGGGCTTCTTTTGTGTTTGGTTTCGGGATCGGTTGGCTGTATGAACGAAGGTTTGACTTGTACTAAGTCCTGTGATATAAAAGCGATTGTTATTGGTATCTGTTTGATTTACATAATCATATGCCAAAAAGAGGATAGAAATGACGAGTGAGAGCTGTGATGTATTAGTTATCGGTTCGGGGATTGGCGGATTGTCGGCTGCTGCGCTGCTTGTCGCCGCTGGGTATAAGACAATTGTGGTGGAGAAGTCGCTGCGCATCGGCGGGCGCTACTCCACTATCGATCATAAGGGCTTCAAGATTACAACCGGTGCCATCGAGATTGAGATGGGCGGCGTTATACAGAAGGTGTTCGATGCCGTTGGTGTTAAACTCGATGCTAAGTTAGCATCTTCGTTCAAATACCGCATCAATGGTAAGGACTACGATATGCCGGCCAAGGGTGGCATGAGGGCTTTCATATCGGCGCTGGCGGAGAGCGAAGAAGAAGCGAACCGTGTGATGGGCGGGCTGAAGAAGGCGCTGGCATGGCAGGAGCCTGCTGATAACATAACGTTGCGGCAGTGGGTACAACAGTATACGGAGAACGAGAAGATCATACGAGCGTTCTGGTCACTCGTCAGTCCCACTCATTTTGTAAATGACGACGAGCTCCCCGCTGGGAAGTTTTTTGCTTATTTAAAGGCGCCAAAGGCCTCTGCTGTCGGCATAGCGCCGCGCGGCCCGCTGGATCTGATGGAGTCATTGAGAAAAGGCATCGAGGCGAAGGGTGGGCAGGTGTGGACCAAATGCGCAGCTACGAAGATTGTGGTGGAGGAGGGCAAGGCCGTCGGTGCGGTTGTCAGACAAGGGAGCGAATCCGTGACAATCGCGGCCAAGGCGGTGGTCAGCAATACCGGCCCAAGGAAGACGGTCGAGCTTGTCGGCGAGGACAACTTCGCGCAGTGGTATCTCAAACTTATGAACGACACATTGCGGCCCGCTCCGTTTATAGCAGTGCATGCTGCAAGCGACGAGCCGCTTGTCGATTGCGATTCGCTGGTATTCGTAATGGGACGCAGGCTCAGCTGTATAAACACTCCATCATTGCTATGTCCTGAGCTGGCACCTAAGGGCAAACATCTGCTTATGGCTGGCGGCACGCCGCTGTCGTCTTTGCCGCCGTACGATGTGAAGACGGATAAAGAGCAGATTATTAAAGAACTCAAGGAGGAAATTCCCGATTTCGACAAGCGGGCGGAACTGCTGATGGTGAGCTATTTCCGAGGCGATGTTCCCGGCTATCACAGCTGGCCCGGTTTCGATATGCCGCAGAAAACCCCTATTGTAAATCTGTATAACGTCGGCGACGGCGTAAAACCAGCGGGTTGGATCGGGCTTCCCGCCTGTGCCAAGAGCGCAGAGATGGTGGCTGAAGATATTAAATGGAGGGTCAAATTAGCGTAGAGTGAATCGATCAAGGATTCAGAATTATCTTTGAAACAGGAGGGGCCAAATGTTTAAAAACATGAAAATCTTGAAAGAGTTCAAGGAATTCGCCGTGCGGGGAAACATGATCGATATGGCCGTCGGTATTGTTATAGGAGTCGCCTTTGGCGCTATCGTTTCATCGCTGGTGGCTGATATTATAATGCCGCCTATCGGGCTCGCACTCGGCAATGTAGATTTTTCAAACCTCTTCTGGGTTATCAAGGAGGGAGTTACTACACCTGGTCCCTACGATTCACTGAAAGCTGCCCAAGATGCTGGTGCCGTCACTTTCAATTATGGCCTGTTTATTTTGAAAATTATAAACTTTCTCATAGTTGCCTTCGCTGTTTTCATAATGGTCCGTTCGATAAACAAGATACGCCGGGCTGCAGAAGCGCGTAAAGCGGAAGTTAAAGCTGAGCCAACAACCAAAGAGTGTCCATATTGCATGTCAATGATATCGATTAGGGCTAGCCGCTGTGGTTTTTGTACGTCCCAGTTTGAGCAAAGGCTGTAATTAAAAGTCCTTCCTCGGAAAGGGGTGTGGTGTGAAAAGTAAGAAAAAGGTGCTCGTTGCACCCTGCGGTCTCTATTGTGGTGCTTGTTCCATACGCAGTGCATATAACAGGAATGACTCCGTGTTGCTTAAGGCGATGGCGGATGGCGTCAGTCTCTATCTGGGGCACAAGGTTGATGCAAAGGATCTGGCTTGCAAGGGGTGCCTGTCCGATGTTGTGTCCATCTCGTGTCGGGAATGTAAAATGCGGGATTGTGCATTCTCTAAAGGCTTGAAATATTGTTCGGAATGTACAGATTTTCCTTGCGAGTTGATAAAGAATTTTAATAACGATGGTTTACCGCATCACGCGGAAGTGCTGTATAATATACGCCACCAGCGGGAGATAGAAATCGACGCGTGGGCAAAGGAACAGGAAGGAAGATGGCGTTGCCCGCAGTGCGATGCATCGACTGATTGGTATGCCAATAAGTGTCACTCCTGTGGCGCTGATCTGGAACGACATTTTTAGAAACTGATTATGGGGAATGGCCTTACATATAAAAATGAAGGAGGTTCGCTATGGCAAATCCAAAGTACGATGTAATTGTAATGGGGGCTGGACCTGGAGGTATAGCATGCGCTGCATTGCTCTGCAAATGGGGACTGAAAACGCTGATCGTAGACAAGAACCAGATACCGGGTGGTAAGGCGATTACAGTCGAGCACAAGGGTTTTAAATACGACCTCGAACCCAAGCTGCAGGTGCCGATGACAGGTTCGGCATTCTGGCTGCTTTATGATGAGCTGGGGATAAAAGATCAGCTTGGTGCCATCCCCTGCGACACTGTGAAATTGGCCTATAGAAATAAATCGGCGGATAAATACAATACTAAAATCGTTCCTCAAACAGGTGTAGACCCAACACCTCTGTTCGATCTGTGGGGTTTGAACGATAAAGAGCGCGGAGAAGCTATTACCATTCTGGCGGAACTGGCTTTCCTCACCCCGGAGCAGATGAGCGCCATGGATGATATGACCTTCGATGAATGGCTCAAGAAGAAGAACACTCCGTGGGGCCTGTACAGCTTTTTCTGTATGCATGCCAATGGGTCGCTGGCTGAGCCTATCGACCTTGTAGCGGCATCGGAGCAGGGTGCGATAATGCAGCACATTGCTACGGCGGGCGGCGGTGGCTATTACAAGGGCGGCTTCGGGCGTATGCTGGGCACAGTCGCCGATTACATCAAGGCTAACGGCGGTGAGTTCAAGATGGGCACCCGGGTCGAGAAGATAAAAATATCGAACGGCAGAGTGATAGGCATATCGACAACGAAGGGTGATTTCGATTCAAATATTTTAGTGAGCGATGTCGGCATTCAGCCTACCATGTTGAAGCTGATCGATGAGAAGGAGCATGATAAGAATTATTTGAATTACATCAGGGGTCTGGTACCGGGATGGGCTTTTACAGCAGTGCGGTACTTCTTGAATAAAAAGGTAGTGAAAGAGCAGATGGCGATGTGCTGGGCGGACTATACGTGGATGACGATGGATCTTTTTAACAAGGTAAAGTCCGGGCAGAAGCTGGAGGAGGAGATATTCTTCTTCACGGTGCCGTCGAACTACGATCCGAACATGGCGCCGCCGGACAAGCAGTGTATAATCGCCGGTACGATTTGCTCGCCAGACCCAAAGGCTCCGGAGATTAAAATGCAGAACGATCTTCTGGATAAGATGATAGAGAAGATATATCCAGGGTTCATGGACGCATGTTTCGAGAAGCAGGCCACCGGTCCCGCAGAGATATCTTCGGCCACGCGCGACAGCGTGCTACCAGGGCAGGGGGGAGAATGTGTAGGGCTGGCGCAGATCGTCGGCCAGTGCGGTAAATACAAGCCGTCGCAGGCCACCCCTATCAATGGTTTGTTCATCGTAGGTGCTGATGCCGGCGGTGTAGGTATGGGGACGCATCAGTCATGCCAATCAGGTATGAAGGGTGCTCGTCTGGTGATGCGGCACTATTTGAAGCGTCAGGCGTCAAGATAATACTGTATTGCTGAAGGCTAATATTAGAGGGGGCATTATAGCCCCCTCTTTTAATAATGTTTGTGTGGGTGGTATTACTATTCGGGCAAAACCATACTTATGGCATCAAAGTCGCAGGCTACAACGCATAGACCACAGCCGAAGCATTTATCTTGATTTATTACAGCCTTAGATTCTTTAGATGTAATAGAAGTCATTTCGATAGCTCCGAAGAAGCATCGGTCTACGCATTCTTCACAGCCGGTGCACAGGTCATTATCCGATACAGCGCGAAAGCGGCTCTTTTCAAGTGTCTGATCGACGTTATTGTATCGAAGTCCCCCGTCGAAAATGACACAGCATTCCCTGCAACAGTTGCATATCTCATTCAGTTGCTGCGAGGCCCTGATCGGCCACGTATGGACAAGGCCTTCCTCCTCAGCCTTCATGGCAATAGCGATTGCTTCGTCGGGCGTCAGCTTGTGCCCTGTGCCTCTGTCTAGGTGGTATTTTGCCGACTTGTTGAATTGCAGGCATACGTTAACAGGGGAGTCGCACCTTCGCATTGATCTGCGGCAACTGCATGGCACAACGGCAATGGGGTCAGCTGCTTTAATAAGTTCTCGTACATCCTCTTGCGGGAGGAATTCTTCAGATGAGATGTTGGGGCTTTTTTCGATCGACTTTAAAGAAGGTAGTACTTTAATGCGATTGACGAATGATTCTCCCGGCCCTGCGGCGGTGTTGGGTATCCACTCAACCTCGTGGAATTCCTTCCATAAATCGAGGATCTCGTTGTCTATCCACTTATCGACGCTTGATAGGGTGGCATCGTGCAACTGTGTGTAGTCACGAGCGAGTTGCGGACCCTTGCTGGTGGGGAAAACCAAGCCCCGTTCGAGAAATTCTTGTAACTTCTGTTTTACCGCGTTCTCATCAAGGCCGGTTCGTTTCGCTAGTTCGGCTGGTTCGGCGGGGAGCATCAATAGCAGGTTTGCATCTGATGGTGAGATGAGTTTTTTCAGTATCTTGGGTAGTATTTTTGAATTGGGCTGATTGAGTTTATTCGCTATTTCAATATAGATGTTATCGGTCTTCATGATGCTCTATTATAGCTATTTTATACTGACAAGCATAGGGTTTTGTATAATGGGAAATTAAAAAGACATAATAGTTTCTACATATGCAATACATAGTACATTGACACAGCGTTGATTAATACTTAATATTCCATCTATGGAACATATTCCCAAGGACTTGGTGGCATTATGAACCTTGCGACCCAAGTCATTGCTATTCTGGCTACAGGATATCTCATTGGCAGTATACCTACCGCCCATATTGTAATGCGTGTTTTCCGTAAGAAGGACCTCAGGAAAATAGGAACAGGCAATATAACCTCTACCGCTGTCATGATACATGGCGGTAAGCTCCCCGGCAGCATATCTCTAATAGGTGAAATACTGAAAACATTCCTGTGTATATATATAGCATATTTACTAGTTGGAGAATTCTGGGCTTACCTTGTGATGCTGGTAATAGCATCTATCGGCCAGATATGGAGTATATGGCTGAAAGGTAAGGGTGGGAAGGGGCAGACAATATTTGTTACCGGATTCATGGTACTTTGCCCCCTTCCATTTCTGATATCGGTTGGTTGTATGCTTGTAGTGTTCCTGATATCAAAGCGTTTCTTGCTTAGTAATCAAATCTGGCATCTTATCGCACCGCCGCTTATGCTTCTGGCGCTACTGTTTAATCCAGCGATGTTTGGTTTAGGTGAGCATTCGTGGGGTTATGCAGTCACCGCAGGAGTGCTGTGTTCTTTCTTCTTCATAAAGAACCAGGCTGCTAACGATGACTTTGTTCAGTCGCAAGCCTTGGGCAGCTACAGTCGTTAAAGGCAGTGGGACATGTGGAATATCTATCAGGCAGCTATCACGATATGTCTCGCCATTTTTATCATAAATCTCATCTTGAATTTGAGGTCTTTACATAGGCTGGGAAAAAACGATGGCAAATTGCCTGATTCTCTGCCATTAATATCTGTATTGATCCCTGCCAGGAATGAGGAAAGCAATATTAAGAATTGCTTGGAATCTTTGAGGAGGCAGGATTATCCAAGCTATGAGATATTAGTGCTTGATGACAGCTCTTCGGATCGCACTTATGCTATTGTCGAGGATATTGCGGCGATTGATTCCAGGATAAGACTGCTTAGAGGAATGCCGTTACTTCAGGGCTGGGCTGGTAAATCTTACGCCTGCTATCAACTGTCGCTAGAGGCTAAAGGCTCATGGTTACTGTTTACAGATGCCGATACTATTCATGCCCCTGAGACATTAAAGAGTGCATTAGCTTATTCTCATAATCATGATATATCTCTGCTATCAGGATTCCCATTGCAGCACACAGTTTCGTTTACTCAAAGAGTAGCGATCCCAATGATGTAT
This sequence comes from uncultured Dehalococcoidales bacterium, assembly GCA_964635685.1. Classification (GTDB taxonomy): domain Bacteria; phylum Chloroflexota; class Dehalococcoidia; order E44-bin15; family E44-bin15; genus JAYEHL01. The sequence continues at coordinate 7,799 of CAZWOG010000010.1, forward strand.
TTCTTTATATTGAGTTGCGTGCCTTTATGGTGGGTTCAGAAATCTCGCAAACCAAGACCGGGAGTCGCCATAGGGCAGTTCCTTTTCTTTAAAGCTGATGATTACAGGGCTATCGGGGGCCACGAAACGGTGAAATCAAGGATCTTGGAGGATGTCTGGCTTGGTTTTGAAATTGTACGCCGGGGCAAACGACATGGAATAGTGGACCTTACAGGAATGGTTTCATGTCGAATGTATGAAAGACTGGGACCATTGTGGGAAGGTATGGGCAAATGGTTCTATTCTATTACTTCGTTGTCACCTTGGCTTTTTACTATAATCATATTAGCGGTGTTCGGTGTCTTCATTCTGCCGTTTCTAATTGCTGTCGGTCGTTACACCCCTGGTCTCCCCGACTATGGCTTTTCATTATTAATAGTATTACAGATTATATTCATATTTCTCATGCGTATAATAATAGACCATCGCTTTAGACATTCGCAGCGTTATTTTCTGCTTCAACCTTTGAGTATCTCGTTTTGGATAGTATGTGCAACAAATAGCGTGATCAAACGTTTGACTGGAAGAGGGACAAGCTGGAAACAGCGTGTGTATAAACCGGGGTCAAAGGTCGAGTGAAATTACTGTCAGCAGTTTATCCTTAATCAGCTTCTTGGATTGTCTTGCACCAAATTTTCACTACTGCGGGATTAAACTTAGTGCCAGAGCATTTTGTCAGCTCTTTAACATATCCTACTATTTCTGCGCCTTTCGAGGATCGGTGATTTCCCTCTGTAATTTTTCTTTGGCTGATGTAAGTTCTTTAGTGCGCTGTTCGATCAATGTTTCCAGGTGATGGCGATGTTCATTTAATTCCTTTTCCATACGTTTACGTTCGGTGACGTCTCTGGCTATGCCTACAACCTCAGAGGTCCCCTGCTTGGCAATAGGGAAAACGGTTACTTCTATGAGGATACGGCGTCCACTCTTATTGACTAATTCCACCTCTTGTGGGCCGCCGGGTATACCCCTGTACTGCTTGAGTTTTTCTACTACTAGCGGAACGTATTCTTCTGAGATAATGCCCATATCGAAGACATTCTTCCCCATAAATTCTATCTTGGAGTAGCCTGTAAGCTCTTCAGCTTTTCTATTGCCATATATTAGATTACCGTCATTATCGTAAATGAATATGGCATCAGGCGCATTCTCGACAATGGCCTGTAGTCTCTCCTCGCTGCTTCTAAGGTTTGACTCTACTTTCTTACGGCTGGTGACGTCTCTGACAACGCCAATAAAACCTGTTGGGTTGCCTTCGCTGTCCCTCAATAATGCAGAGCTGATTTCAGCATCGAATTTTTTGCCATCTACAGCCCAGAGAGTGTATTCGACTTTGTCTTGCACATCTCCATTAGCTATCGTGTTCAACATATCCTGCTGAAATCTCTGCTGATCTTTCTGTACGATGAACTCGAAGGCATTCTGGCCGATTATCTCCTGCTTGCGGGTATATCCTGCTTTCTGGAGCGTGGCGTTATTGACTTCAACGATTTTTCCTTCCAAATCTGTTACTATTATTCCATCAGAGATCGAGTCAACTATGAATCGGAGCTTCTCTTCTGATATTTGAAGGGCTGTTTTGTATGATTTGCCACTGCTTGTATTGAATAATATTCCTCTGAAACCTGTAATCTGGCCCGTATCATCAACAATGCGGTTAAGATTTATTGTGACGGGCAATGTTGAGCCATCTGCTCTTTGAATAGTATATTCTTCCAACCCCAGTTCTTCTTGTGCAGCCTCGGCGTTAGTTAGTCTACTTATAAAGTCTTTAACCCTGTCTGCTTCGTCGGTCATTATGATATCCAGAATGTTCACGCCATTTTTTAAATCACCCTGGGTATAACCTAACATTTTGAGGGTTATCCGGTTTGCATGGGTGATATTACCGTTTATATCGGCCTCGAATATCATATCTGGCAGGGATTCTAAAAGATTCCGAATTTTGCTATCACTGGCCCTTGTTTTACGTCCCTTTTTAAGGCTGGATTTAGCATTTTTGCGTGTCTTCTGCATCGTAACACCCCACATCAATATGAAATGAAAATAAAGTTATTGTCTAAATAATACCCGGATTCTTAGAGTCAATATATTATACAATACTATTCTGCAAAATATTAGTTAGAATTACATTGCAGGGAAAATTTGTTTACCCATTTAGGATTAATTTGTTAAAAAATGAACCGCCCCGCCGCAAGCAGTTGGGTATCGAATGTCATTCCGTGTCAAGCACGGAATCCAGTCTGTTCCTCTAGATTTCGGCTTCCGCCGGAATGATGACCAACGTAGCAAGCCGCGGTGAATGAACCCTTAGGGACTCAAAAAGAGGAAATACTAGTCCGCATTCTTAGTATGTTATAAGAAAAAAGATTGAAAAGAGAGGTGACTGTGTTTTAGAGGGAAAAGAGTCGTTCTATATGATGATATTTATAAGTCATCATCTTCAGCAGTGTTGTTCCTGCGACGCCATCTAAGCAGGACATATATGAAGAACGTTAGGGATGCTGCAGGCAATATAAGTATCAATAATATCAAGCTGCTGTTATGTGGTGCAGAAGAGGTTGGAGTTGGCATCGGTGAGTCTTGTGGGGTAGGTGCAGGTTCTCCCAGTGGTGCTGCGATGAGAGCATATATACTGAGGTGGTTAATTGAGCAGATTATAGTATTTGTTTCAATATCTAATAATCCAGGAATCCCTTCCCATTCATTCGGTGCACCGTTTAATGCATACATTTGCAGCGTTAGTTCATCAGGTGATTTGGGTAAGTCTGAGGGATCGTAAGTAACCTTTATTTCAATTGGTTCTGAAAAACTGGAACCATCTGGTAAAAACTCGTAGATATATATGAAATAATTATCAGTTGGAGGTGTCAATGGGGGAGCCTTCACAAGTGGATCAACCACGGTAATATATATTTCCGTCAGAGGTTCACCGTCAGCATCAAGTGCAAACGTCCCTCTGGATATTTCCAGGGTGATCTTACCGTCTGCAGATGTGGTCGTAATATCTTCAAGCAGCTTACCGGCACTATTGCGCAGCCA
>CAZWOG010000011.1:0-10679 GCA_964635685.1 uncultured Dehalococcoidales bacterium
ATACTTCTCCTTATTATCTGTCGCCACCTCAAACCCGCCACCGATGCGCCTGAGCGACACGGATTGCGAGCCTATTTTCTGCTCCAGCGGGAACTGCTTCACCTGCTCCTCGAACTTGGACATCAGCTCGAACCCCTCGATGTATTGATAGCCCATGTAGTTCTCAACGCGACCCGTCCACATAGCTTGGCCACCCAGGTCCTTGCTGATGAGCACGGCATCCAGACGCTTCCGCGCCGCATACACGGCCGCGGTCATGCCTGCAGGCCCTCCGCCGATTATTATCAACTCACGCATAATTACACCAAGAATTTTTTCGATTTAATTACTTAATACCCAGCTTCTCTTTCAGCACCGGCTCATTGAAACCTACGACTATCTCACCATCGATTATGATGGTGGGCACCGCTGTCTGGGAGGACTTCTTTATCATTTCTTCTCGGGCGGCGGGGTCCTGAGCCACATTGAAATCCTGGTATGCAACGCCGTTGGCATCAAGGAACTGCTTCGCTTTCTTGCACCACGGACATGTTGGAGTCGAATATACCTTTACCTCTTTAGCCGCCATACTCCCTCCTTATGAACAACAGTGCTTTAATATCGTGAGGATTTACGGAAGTAAGTTTATAATGTATCGCCAACCCTGTATGCGACTTTTATCTCACCGAGACTGCCAGAAGAGAACCTGTACACTAAATAAATATGGCTACTTCAGATGTAATATCCTAAGTAGCCGCAATAATAACCGCTGTCTGAATCATTGTCAACACTTTTTGAGTGACGGGTATTGGATAAATTAATAATCCAAACCCCTTAATCCCCCACACTTGGTCCTTCCCATTTCGGGAAGGATTCCGCGGAAGGACACCTCTTTCCCTAAGGTTCCTTAAGGCTATTTTTTCTCCGCGCTTTCCTGCTCGGATGATAAGATCGTATCTGGCGTCGACGTCAATCTGTAATAACCCGGGCGCTCCTTCTTGAAGAAACGTTTGTTGTGATAGATAGTAGAGTATATCAGCCCTCTGATGTGTTCACGATCCTTGGAGATTCCTGCCTCCAGAAGTATCTGTGTGGCATTAGCAGCAACAAGCACGCCATTATTGGCCATTGCGATCTCGAACAGTGCGTTGCGGACGGACTTCTTCTTTAAACTTTCAGGATCGATTGCCTTCCCATAACCCTTGATTCCACGAATCCGCTTATCATAATCCAGCGACCTTTCAAGGGCCTTCCTGTAATCAGTCCATCTGGCCAGCTCTTCCTCCGCCCTCTTCTGCTGCTCGATAGCGTTCCTGAGACGCGCCACGGTTTCCTCTTCCCACGTGTTTACCCCCAGTATCCGGCGCTGCTCCCTCTCCTTCTTAAATCGCGCAAGCGTCTCCTCCTCCCACTTAATCTGCTGCTCCCCCAGCTCCTTTAACCTGGCAAGGGTCTCCGCTTCAGCCTTTAACTGCTGCTCTCTAAGTTGTTGTAAACGCTCTGCCTTCTCTTTATCTTTTACATCCGACATTAGCGCTCCTTGAAATATACTAGGAGGATATGATTAAGTTCTCATCAACCTCCTCAATCCCCCAATCATGGGGGGGGGTTAGGGGCTGGGGGACACCCCCAATTCCCCCAGCAGGAGACTCCTCCTGCACCTCTTTTTTCAGAGGTTCCTTTACAGAACTGCTATTCTATTGCTATCTTTTCTACTGTTTTTTGAAATATATTTTATGTTAGGCTAATATAATCTTAAATGAGCTACAATCCAACCTGTACTTTAATATTCTAACACACCGATTCGCTTTTGCAACTGTTTTACCAGTGTTATAAGAACGACGCAATCGAAAACAACCCAAAGGTCGATCGACAGCCCTCGACTCAGACCAGCGAGGGTACACGTTAGTGAGGAGCCAACTGATATGGCAGAAGAAGCAAGAACAACGGTCGGCGGCATCCCCATCAAGTCCGTCTATACCCCTGACGATGTGAAAGACATCGACTACAAAAAAGAGATCGGCAACCCCGGCGAGTACCCCTTCACCCGCGGCATCTACAGCGGAGCGAAGGGCATCATCTTCGGACAGAGGCCAGTGCTCGGCTTCGGACTGCCGGAGGAGACCAACAAGCGCATAAAGTATCTCCTTAAATATGGAATGGCCTCGCCCAGCGGCATGCCCAGCTACAACCTGACCATGGATATGTGCAGCGCCTACGGCTACGACTCCGACGACCCACGGATGGCCGAGTTTGTGGGTGTGAACGGGCCGCCATGTAACTCCATCCGCGATAGCGAGGCGGTCCTCGAAGGCATACCGATTGAAGGCGTTTACCACGGCGCGCTCTCCTACGCTCCCAACTGGCGCGTGGCCCACTACATAGCCATCGCCGACAACCGCAGCATACCGCGCAGCAATATACTGGGTGCAACACTTAACGACTCGCTGCACGGCTTCATCGGCGAGGGGCTGCACCTGTTCCCGCCGAAGGCCTGCCTGAGGTTGATCGTCGATACGCTCAAGTTCGTCACGGTGGAGATGCCCTATTTCCGCGCATGCGATGTGCAGGCATACTCCAGCCGCGAGGCAGGGTGCACCGCCGCCCAGGAGGCCGCCTTCGCCGTGGCCGATATGATAGAGGTGGTACAGGATTGCATCAATAAAGGACTCGATGTCGACGCTGTGTCGACACACCTGACTTTCTTCTTCGCCTGCTACAGCGATTTCTTCGAGGAAGTAGCCAAATTCCGCGCAGTGCGCAAGGTCTGGGCTCAAGTGATGAGAGAGCGCTTTCACGCCAAGAGCGACAAAAGCCTGCGCATGCGCATCCAGGTGAAGACATCGGCCACCACGCTGCCAGCCCAGTACCCGCAGCTCAATATATTCCGCTCAGGCCTTCAGGCGCTATCGGCCATATTCGGCGGCGCCAGCGGTTTAAACATCACTTGCATGGACGAAGCCTTCAGCGCCCCGACCGAGGAATCGGCGCGCATCGCACTGCTCACCGGAAAGGTCATCGAACACGAGACTGGCATTGTAAATGTCGCCGACCCGCTGGCAGGCTCGTACTACGTGGAGCGCCTCACCAGGGATATGGAAGACGCCATCTGGGGTTATCTCAAAAAGATCGATGACATGGGCGGCTACATCGCAGCCATCGAGCGCGGCTACCTGCAGCGCGAGATCGCCAACGTTAATATCAAGGAATCCCACGACCTCGACAGCGGCAAGAAGATAATGGTCGGCGTGAACAAATTCCAGCCTGAGGACACGGAGACAGACCCGATAGAGATTTTCGACCAGGACCCGATGCCGACGGTCAAAGAAATGACCAAACGGTTGAAAAAGCTGAGGAAAGAACGGGACAACGGCCGTGTTAAAGAGATACTGGCGCAGTTCAGAGCGGCCGTCGCCGGCGACGGCTATCTGATGCCGATCATGGTCGATGCAGCCAAGGCGTTGTGCACTACTTCGGAGATATTCGGCATATTGAAGGTAGAGCTGGGCGAGGATCACAGCTGCCTGATCCCGCCGGACTGGTCCAAAGGTGCTTAACGAAGGGAGCAGAAATGGTGAGGAAGGATAGAAAGGTCAGAATCCTGCTGGCGAAGGCCGGGCCCGACACTCATGTTAGAGGTATTTCCATCCTGATGCCACGGCTGCGCGACGCCGGCATGGAGACGATATACATGGGCTTATACCAGTCGCCGGAGACGATTGTTGCTGCGGCGATACAGGAGGATGTGGATTTCATATTCCTGAGCAGCCACCTCGGAAGGCAAGTGGCGCTGTCAAGGGACATAATGGCGCTGCTCAAGAAGAAAGGCGTTGACGACCGCATCGCACTGGCGGTTGGAGGAGTGATACCCAAACGCGATTTCGCCCCGCTGAAGGAACTGGGGGTCACCGCAGCGTTCCAGCCGCACACGCTCGTGAACACAGTGATAGATTTCGTCAACGATTACGTTGCCAAAGCTGATAAAAAGGCTGGTTGATAACAGGGAGTTTTCATTGAGATTGCAGAAAAAGAGGTGTCCTTCCGCGGAAGGACCGGGGTTTTAGGGGTGTCCCCTATTCTTTAATAAATTCCCCCAAGACTGGGGGACCAAGGGGGTTGATCAGGGATTCTCAGCGCCCTCATCATAGGAAGGAGTAAGGAATGTCATTCGTTTTTTCAGAATCAGAGGAACTGTTCCGGCGGCAGATACAGGAGTTCGCCCAGAAGGAACTGGGCCCCGGTGCGAAGGAGCGGGCCAAGGATACCAAGGTCGACATGAGCATCGTGAAGAAGATGGCCAACATGGGCCTGCTCGCGATGAACGTGCCGGAGAAGTATGGAGGACAGAAGGTCAGCTGGGTCACCGTGGGCATCGCTATTGAAGAGATGGCGAAGGTAGACTTTACCGTCAGCGTGCTGCCCACAGGTTCGGCGGGATACCTGGGACAGGCAATGAACTTCGCTCCGGAGTACCTGCAGGACAGATGGTTTAAGCCTGTAATAGATGGAGATATACTTGCCTGCATGTGCCTCACCGAGCCAGATGCCGGCTCTGACGCAGTCGGTATTAAAACCAAGGCTGTCAAGGATGGAGACCACTACGTCCTCAACGGCGAGAAAACCTCAATCAGCTGGGGAATGCAGGCCGGTATCGGCGTTGTATTCGCTAAGACAGATCCAAAAGCCGGCGCTAGAGGTGTGACCGCATTCCTACTGCCGACCGATACACCCGGAATCACGAAGTCCTCCATTCCAGACATGGGCTGGCCTACAGCACAGCGAGCATCGTTCTTCCTGGACAATGTACGCCTCCCTGCCGACCACCGTCTGGGCGATGAAGGCCAGGGATTTTTCCTGGCCATGAACGTCATCGGCGTAGTGCGCATATGCCTGACGCTACAAGCGATAGGCCACGCCGAGGGGGCGCTGGATGAAGCCATCGCATATGCCAAACAGCGCACTGCCTTCGGACGACCGCTGGCTAATTTCCAGGCAGTTTCATTCAAAATAGCCGAGGAGGCCACCAAGCTGGAGGCCGCCAGGTTGCTTTGTTATCGATCATTAGGTCTGAGGGACGCCGGCGAACGCCACCTCAAAGAGGCCTCGATGGCCAAGTGGTTCGGCGCCCGCTCCGCGATGGAGGCTTGCCATGAGGCGTTGCTGATCCACGGACAGATCGGCTACAGCGAAGAATGCCGCGCAGAACAGCGGTTGAGAAACGTGATCGGCAGCGAGATCGGCGACGGCACCGCTGAGATCATGAAGCTCAACATAGCGCGCGAGATGATCGGTAAGGAATTCCAGCCGCTTTAGGCAATCCATAGCAGGAGGTGCAACCCGGGAAATCTAAGGATTCTCTAGAGTCAAACAATACGAATTTAGAAGGAGGTAAAGATGGAACAAGAACGCAACGATTACAGTGGGCCATTTATACGGCACTTCAGGTATGAGGACTTCTCCAAAGAGTTCTTGGGGAAGCTTCTATGCGAATACGGCCGCCTGTATGAGCTTATGGACGGATTATGGTATACCACTGCTGCTGAGGACGTCGGACCGGAGAAGGCCTGGCAATGGGAGATGAAGGTATGGCGCCGTATAGTAAGACATGTGATGGGTGGACTGCAGAAAGTGGGTAATATTAAGGGAAACGACTTGTACACCATGTTTAAAGCGGTTCAGCTCGATCCGTGCTACACTGAAGGCTTGTACGAATACGACATATATATTCGTGACCCGAAGTATGCCATCATGACCATCTACCGCTGCCCATCCTTGATTTACTATGAGAAGACAGACCCGGGAAGAGTCAAACCACTATGCCATGATCTTGAGCCGCCAGCTTTCCAAGACTACGCAGATCACTGGAATCCCAAGATCAAGGTGCGCCCGCTTAAGCTGCCGCCGCGCAAGAACAAGAACGATATTCCCGTCTGCATGTGGGAGTACATACTAGAAGACTAAGAAACTTAAAACAATAGAATAAGTTCGGCTGTAATCCTGTAGCCATGTTCTGCCATACCGGGTGAGGTTCAATTAGCTGAACCAGATGCATGTCAGAGTAGCCTCGGATGTCGTGAGTCCGAATAGCTATTCCTGACAGAAAAGAGGATCCAGTGGCTGAGAAAGAAATCGAGGCCAAGAAAAAAGCACCAAAGGCATCGAAGGAAATGAAGGACTACAGCGGACCGGTACGTCCCGTCTGCCGGTTGGAAGACCTCGGTAAGGACACACTGGTAAAGCTGGCCAACGAGTATGCCAGAGCCTACCAGCAGATGGACGGCCACTGGTATGATGCTGTGGCTAAAAGGTACGGAGAAAAGATAGCCCGTGAAATAGACTTCGAGGTTTGGATGAGGAACATCCCTTCGACTGCACGGCGCACACTGGAAGCCTTGGGGCATAAGGAAAACGACTTGGCCGGTATACTCAAGGTAAACCAGTTCCACCCTGCCGCTGGCGGGTGCCCGTTTCTATACGACTACGAAGTCGAGTTGAAGGACCCGAAATTAGGCATAGTGAAGGTTACCAGGTGCCACCCCATGCGGCACTACAGAGATAAAGGGAATATGGATTTCGTCAGGGTCATGTGCCGCGAGTGGGACCCGCAGATGTTCGGGCAATCGGCCAAGGCTATAATGCCTGATGTGACGTGGAAGCCGCTGGTACTCCCGCCCTATGATGCTCCCTATGAAAGGCAGGAGTCGGGCGTCGACTGCATGTGGGAATTCACAGTGACAAAATAATATCCAAAGACAGAAAGCTAGGAGGATACTATGGGAGAAATGAAGGACTATAGCGGTCCGTTCAACCCCAAGCTGAAGATGACCGACTTCTCCAAGGAGGCGCTGTTGCGGCTGCTGGTGGCGGCGGGCAAGATGTACCTGGGGGCAGACGGCATGTGGACCACCGTTATCCGCAAGAGATACGGCGATGACGTAGCCCTTTCCTGCTCCAAGGAGGTGTGGAACACCATCGGCCAGCAGGAGCTGCGCCGGCCCACCGAGGCGATGAATATAAAAGGCAACGATATCGCCAGCATGTTCAAGTTCTTCCAAGTCGATCCTGGATTTGCCTTGATGTTCGATATCGACTTCGAGCTTAGCGATGACGGGAAATATGGCCTGATGACGGTGAAGCGCTGCCTGTCGCTGGAATACTTCGAGCACCATGGCGATGAGTGGTTGATGAACCTGGCCTGCAATGAGCTGGATAGGCGCATGCTCCCGGAGACGGCACGCCATTTCAACCCAGAGATAAAAACCAGGCCGCTTAAGCTGCCCCCGCGAAAGAGCAAGGACGAGATCGCCTGCCAGTGGGAGTTCACAATAGAAGATTAGCCTTACCTGAATTGAACGATAAAAGCAGCGAGTGCAAACCGAATCAACGATACTCGATAATAAATATTAAGGGGTGAGACTATGGGAAAACTGAATGACTATAGCGGCCCGTTCAACCCTGAGCTGAAGATGACCGACTTCTCATCCGAGGCGCTGGCGCGGCTGCTGCTGGCTGCCGGCAAGATGTACCTAGGGGCAGACGGCATGTGGACCACTGTCATCCGCCGCCGGTTCGGCGATGACGTGGCCCTGGAGTGCTCCAGGGAGGTGTGGGACACCAACTGGAAGCAGGAGGTGCGCCGGCCCACCGAGGCGATGAATATAAAAGGCAACGATATCGCCAGCATGTTCAAGTTCTTCCAAGTCGATCCTGGATTTGCTGTGCTGTTCGATATGAAATTCGAGCTCAGTGACGACGGCAAGCACGGCAAAGCCACAGTTGTTAAGTGTCGCACGCTGGAGTACTGCGAGCGCCACAACGATACCTGGCTGATGAACCTAGCGTGCCATGAACTGGACGGCAAACTCATCCCGGAGACCGCCCGCCTGTTCAATCCCAAGATGCAGTGTAAGGCCACCAAGCTGCCCCCGCGCAAGAGCCCGGACGAGATACCCTGCGTGTGGGAGTTCTGGCTAAAATAGCGGCGACGCAATCGATTAAATACGAAGGAGGCCATTATGGCAAAGATGAAAGATTACAGCGGCCCATTCAACCCCAAGCTGAAGATGACCGACTTCTCATCCGAGGCGCTGGCGAACCTGCTGGTAGCCGCAGGTCAGCTCTACCTGGGCGCGGATGGTATGTGGAACACCATCATCCGCAAGCACTACGGTGAGAAAGTGGCTAATGAGCTCTCAATGGAGGTATGGAGCCATAACTGGAAGCACGAGATCGACCGCCCGAGGAAGGCTATGAATATCCAGGGTAACGACATCGCCTCTCTGTTCAAGACCTGGCAGTGCGACCCGGGCTGGGCAGTCATGTTCGATATCGACTTTGAAGTGAGCGACGATGGCAAAAAGGGCACACTCACCGTTACGCGCTGCCGCACGCTCGAATACTGCGAACGGCATAACGATATGTGGCTCCTGAAACATGCCTGCGAGGATTTGGACGGCACCTACATTCCTATCAGCGCCGAATATGTCAACCCAAAAATAAAGTGCAAACCGACTATCTTGCCGCCGCGCAAGAGCCCTAAAGACATACCCTGCCAGTGGAAATTCTGGCTAGAAGAATAGTAAGCTGAATTAGAGCTATAAAGCCAGCGCCCTTACAGGGAAGCCATATCACTGCAGGAAGCCCTGAAAGAAATGGAAAGGTGCTCCGGCACTCAATTCGATCCCAAGCTAATAGAGGCGCTTCGCCGCATAAGTCACAGCGGTCTGCAAGGGGATTAGGATTTATCCCTCACACAATCGGTTGAGAGTACCGAGGCAAATAAGTCTATGTCTGTTGAGAAGGATTCGATATTTGCAGATTCGGACCTTCAGGCGTCTCCGTACAATCAAATAACATCCCGTCAACCAAATCCACCAGATCGGCTTCGATAAGCAATACTTTTATACCATTGTCCTCTATAACGGTATCCCCTTCTCGGTATACATCCATTATGATAGCCAGATGCCCATCTGGAGTGGGCACTAATCTGAGCGCGATATTGGACTCATCGACGCCATAAGATATTTCTCGAAATTCATCAACACATGCCAGTCTGCCGCGATCCATCATCGCCTTAAGTTCCTTCATGGCGACATCAGTCACTTTAATCATTCCATTCCCCCACTCCATTATAGAACGCTCAACACAAAGACACAGACGTTAACATCATTGTTGAATTCCGGCGCTATTTATCTCTTTCGTTAAATCTAGCGTGATAATCCATAAACTTAACTATCGCCCGCGCTGCACTGTAAACCGAGGTATAGAATGGGACGCCATGCTTGATGCACAGCTCCCGCGTAGTGTGCAGGATATCCAGTGCTTCTTTGCGTTCTACCATATGCACCACGACAGCTACAGGCTTTCCGCTTTTCACAAAATGCTCGATGAACTTGGCCCGCTGATCGAGGCAGAACTGCCGATAGAATCCCTCGTTAGGAAAAGGCTCGATATCAGGGGCTATCTGCCAGATGAACATATCGTTCTCCGACCATGCAGACAGAGTTTCAATGATGGGGTTCCAATCCATATGATAGGCGCCGACATCTACCGGATTGCGCAGCATGCTCCCCGCTACCGGCGCCGTCTTTCTCAACTCCCGAACAATATCGTCAGGTATATGATGCAGAATAAGCCCGGCGCGCTCGCAATCGTCAGCTGAGCGCACGCTGGGACCGCCTCCTATGCCTATGAGCACAGTTTTTTTGCTCTTTGGCAGTTTGAAAAACTGGAATGTGGTAAGGAGGTCGATCAGTTCCTCGAAGTCATCGACGCGGATGGCACCGGCCTGCCTGATCACCGCATCCCATGTCTTATCATCGCCGGCCATGGCACCTGTGTGAGAGCTCGCTCCGCGCTTCCCGGCCTCGGTATACCCTTTCTTTATGATGATCACCGGCTTCTGCGCAGCGGCTTTCGTAAGCACCCTGCGCAGCCTCGATCCATCCCTGGTTCCTTCCATATACGCCGCGATAATCTTCGTTTCATCATCGCCACCGAGGTACTCAATCAGGTCGCACTCATCCACATCGCAGGCATTGCCATAGCTAACCATCTTGCTGAAACGCACCCCGCGGGCGCTGGCGGCGCGCACAACCAGCAGCGAGTAGCTGCCGCTCTGCGAGATAAAACCTACTGACCCCGGCTCTTTAGGGAAATCAGGACAGAAGGAAATGCCCACCTTTGGTGAGTAAATACCCATACAGTTCGGCCCCAGGATTCGAACTCCACTATCCCGTGCCGTGGTTACGATATCCTGCTGTAGCCCGCAGCGCTCATCATCACCGGTCTCGGCAAAACCCGCAGTGTATAGATGCAACGTGCTTACGCCTTTGATGATACACTGCTTCAGAAGCGCCGGTACCATCGAGGCTTTCACCCCGCTGATCACATGGTCCACGGGCCCGGGCACATCCAGTATTGTAGGATATGTCTTCAGTCCAGACACTTCCTCGACATTGGGGTTGATGGGGTAAATCTTGCCTTTGTAGCCGAACAATATCAGGTTGTTCAGAAATATAATCGTGGCAGGATTATACACAGCGCCGCTGGCGCCTACTACCGCTATCGAGCGGGGATTGAACATATAATCGAACGTCATTTCACCTATCCGATGCCGTCCCCGTCATAAGAATGCCCCTCCTTCTCAGGAGAGGCAATCCGACGTCTCCTAATTGCCGACATCCATTTTACATTGGAAC
>CAZWOG010000012.1:0-10558 GCA_964635685.1 uncultured Dehalococcoidales bacterium
GCCCGGTTATATCCGCATCAAGTATGCCGACATCATAGCCTTCACGCCTGAGCGCTATTGCGATGAGGCCGGTGACCAGCGATTTGCCTACGCCGCCCTTGCCGCTCATTATCGCGATAACGTGGCCGAATTTGTTCAATTCGCCGGGATGTGCGTTCACCAACTCGATCGATACTTCTTTAATGCTATCGAGGCCAGTGACGGCGGTGCGTATTGCGGCTTGAAGGCTTTCGCTCTCCTGCGGCGGGAGTGTGTTAAGTGACAGTTTGATATTAACTTTTCCCCGCGAGAATTCGATGCTTCTCACCATGTTGAGCTGGGTGATGCTTCGCTTTGGCTGTGAGAGGTTGATTGTGCTGAGCACCTGCTCGATATTTGCTATGTCCACTGCCAGGCTGTCCTGTTCCCTGAAGTTTTACGCTTGATGAGCCCTTTCTGTGCAAGCGTTCCAAGCTCCTGTTCAGCAATGTCCAAGGGAGTGCCTATCTTGGTCGATATCCTTTGTGCAAGATCCGAAAGCTCGTTTGCACCATTTCTGGTATGACCTACTTGCTCGATTATATCGAATTTAAGAAGCTTCCATGCGAAACCTACGCTGACCTGTTTGTGCATACGTTCCATGCACTCGGGGTCTCCCTTTTCCGCCCTTTGCTGTACATCATCAATAGCATATGACATAGCCCGATCATATTCGTTGCTAAACTCCATGACCTGAGCCGGGCTCATGTGCTCGGTACATGTTATCGGCTTGTTGGCATCGTATTTGGCCCAATCGCGCGAAAGGATGCGGAGCCCGTATTCCTTGGGTTTCTCATACAATTCCGTTCCCGGTAAAGGAGACAATATATGGAAGCCATATTTGGCTCCGTATTTATCATCCAACTCTTTGGCAAAGTCCATCGATTGGCGTGCGGTCTCGGGGCTCTCGCCGGGCAGTCCGAAGATGAAGGAATTAAATACTTTAATGCCGGCTTCCGCAGCTATCCTGGCGCCCTGCCTGAGGGTATCTGGAGTGGTCCCCTTTTTAATCGTCTTTAGTATTTCCGGGTTACCTGATTCAGCACCATAAAGCAGCCATTCACAGCCAGCCTCGCGCATTAAACTCAGTAGGCCGAGATTTACAGTGTCGGCTCTCGCGAAGACGTTCCATGTAATCTTTATTTTTCTCTTGAGGATGCCGTTGCAGATCTCTCTTGCGTGGCGTTCATTAAGCGTGAATGTATCATCAACGATGTTTATCTTCTGGAATCCATACTCTTTGTTAATCTGTTCGATCTCGTCGAGCACCAGTTCGGGGTCACGGAAACGGACGCGGCGCCCGAACAATCGTGGCCCTGAACAGAATATGCATTTGAATGGGCAACCCCTGCTGGTAATAACGGTGCAAGGGGCCTCCAAAGCCTTGTACTTGGAGAGCGGCAGCAGGTTTCTGGCGGGGAATGGAAGTTCGTTGAGGTCTTCGATAAGAGGGCGCGGCTCAGTTTTAACAACTGCGCCGTTCTTGCGGAAGGCTATGCCGGGCACCTGATGGTAGTCCTCGCCCTTCTCAATTGTCCTCACCAGCTCGATTAGCGTTCGTTCGCCCTCGCCGGTAACTATCAGGTCGATCCAGGGGGCTCGGAGTAAGGTTTCATTGAGAGCAAACGTAGCGTGCGGACCGCCGAGCATCGTCACGATATTCGGATCGAAGTTCTTGCACACCCGCATAATGCGGGATGCAGTGGGATAGTTAAGCGTCACGCAGGTGGCACCGACGATATCCGGCTTGAACTGCTCCAGCTCACGTCTCAATTTATCCGGCGTGTATTTTGAGACCAGATGATCCATTATCTGGACTTCAATGCCTTCCTTTTGGAGGGCGGCGGCCAGATAGGCGAGGGACAAAGGAGGGATAGGGTTCTCTTCCAGTGGGTATGGGGTGCTAAGTAACATAACACGCATTGGTTATACCTCTATTGTTTGATTTTCTGCGCAACTATTATATCCCAACTCAAAACCTTTCACCACACACTGTTATAGTACATCGCTTGGCTGCGGGAATTATTCGACTTGGTACAGCTTATAGGCCTCTGCCGGCAATGTATTTCACAAGGTCAGCGACGCGGCAGCTGTAGCCCCATTCATTATCATACCAGGCGACTACCTTCACCATGTTGTCTGCGATGACCATTGTTGACAGCGCATCGACGATGGAACTCGCCGAGTTCCCCTTGAAGTCGATGCTTACCAGTGGCTCTTCACAATATACGAGTATGTTCTTGAGCGGACCGGCAGCTGCTTTCTTCAGGGCTGCGTTCACATCTTCCGCCTTGACCTTCTTCTGGAGGTCGGCGACGAAGTCGACTACAGATACGGTGGTAGTCGGCACCCGGTAAGCCATGCCGTGCAGCTTTCCCTTCAGTTCCGGGATCACTGTAGTGACCGCCTTGGCCGCGCCGGTGGTGGTGGGGATGATACTAAGGCCTGCGGTACGTGCCCTTCTCAGGTCCTTATGAACCTGATCGAGTATTCGCTGGTCGTTGGTGTAGGCATGGATTGTTGACATAAGCCCCTTCTCTATACCGAAGGTCTCGTGGAGCACCTTGACGATAGGCGCGATGCAGTTGGTTGTGCAGGAAGCGTTGGAAAGAATCTTATGTTTGCTGGGGTCGTACTGTTTCTCATTCACACCAAGGACAATCGTAATATCTTCTTCCTTTGCCGGAGCGGTGATTATCACCTTCTTGGCCCCGCCCTTAAGGTGGGCGGCTGCCTTCGGCCCATCGGTGAAGAGGCCGGTGGATTCTACAACAACCTCGGCTCCATAGCTGGACCATGCTATTTTTGACGGGTCTTTTTCGGAGATCACCTTGATCACCTTCCCGTCGACGACTATGGCATCTTCTTTAGCTTCCACGGTGCCTTTGTAAATTCCGTAATTGGAGTCGTATTTAAAAAGATGGGCGTTGGTTTTGGTGTCGGTGAGGTCGTTCAGGGCGACTACTTCAAGGCTGCCCGAATGATTTTCAATAACAGCCTTCAGAACCTGCCTGCCGACCCGTCCAAATCCGTTGATTCCTATCTTTGTTACCATTCATACACTCCTTTGATTTTTGTATTGATTCTATTCCGGTCGATGCCGAATTTTGGAAGACTCCGATTAAGGCTATCAACCCCCTGTCCCCCAATCATGGGGGAACTAAAACAAAAGGATAGGGGACACCCCTAAAACCCCGGCAGGAGGAATCCTGCACTTCTTTCTTAAATGTTCCTCAACTGCTCTTTCTCGGTTTGCTGAAGAGTTTAGAGCTATCGCTTCGATTTTTATCCCGATGGCGCTTTACTACATCCAAGAACGCCTCGAATCTGGTCTTCAGGTGCTGCGTCAGATTGTATTCGTTATTGCCTTCAACAGTCAACATCGGCAGTTTGATATGTTCTCGCAGTACGATGTCACCGATGCCTCTGTGGCAGAATGCTTGAACGTAGTGGATGACACCGTCCACACGCCGTGCTCGAAGCTCGGGCAGGATATCATTCAGCCTTTCCGAGAGCGAGTACGGATACGTGTATTTACAATATTGCTCGGCCAATGAGTTACATTGGTGCGGCATTGCGAACTGGCGCTGAATCTCGTTGAATACGACGCGTGCGCCGTTGCGTTCGAGGAAGCGGTAGAGGTCTCTGGCGAAGACGGGCGGCACGCCGATATATGCCAGCCGCAGCATATCGTCGCTATATGGTTTCCTCGTGCGGCACTCGCTCAGGAGTCGACTCAATCCCTTCTCATATTCGCTCACATCACCGGTGAAATCGGAGGCGGATACGAGCCAGTAGTGGTTTTCAAAGCCGCTGGCGACGTTGTCCTTCCATGTCAGCTCGTCGATCTCTCGCGCCAGTGAGCGTGCCCGTTCCAGCTCCATGCGCATCTTCTCAGCTTCGTCGACTGTGGTATTGAGCGTTTTGGCCAGGGATTCAAAGCAGGCCTGTATGTGCAGCAGGTTTGGGCTGTCGGGGTAGGCGAATGGTATGGTGTTTACACCCTTGAGCTTCAGAACCTCCATGAGCATCTGCGTGTTTGAACAGTCGCCGTTAGTGACACAGATTACGGAGTCTATGCCTCTCTCCATCACGGTTCCGTAGATTCCTTTTATCCAGGTGCAGCAGTTGATGGGGAATCCAGCACGCTCGGCTTTTGTCACCAGGCGCTCTGGATTTGGGTCTGATATGAATATATTATTCAGATCTATGGGCTGGTAGCCTGCGGCCAGCAGGACCTCCGTTGGGACCGTTGTGGTTATGCCGATGGTTTTCATTTTCCCAGGTTATATAATGCGCTCATGCCCGGGTAGAGGCCATGCTCTTCAAGCTCGCGTTCTATCTGAAGCAGGCGATTGTATTTGATTACCCTCTCGGTGCGGCATGGGGCACCAGCCTTGATAAAACCTGTGTTTTTTGCTACTGCTAAATCGGCTATATATGTACTTTCAGTCTCTCCGGAGCGATGACTAATAACGGCTGTCCAGTTTGCTGCTTTAGCAATATCAATGGCTTTTAATGTTTCAGTTAATGTGCCTACTTGATTGGGTTTGATAAGAATAGAATTAGAGGCCTTTTCTTTGATACCACGAGAGAGCCTTGCTACCTGAGTCACGTAGATGTCATCTCCAACCAACTGCACGTTGCGTCCAATTTTTGAACACAGTAATTTCCAGCCATCCCAATCGTCCTCGGCCATACCGTCCTCAATGCTGACAACGGGGTATTCAGATACAAGACGGGCATAATAATTTACCATCTCCTCGGAGCTAAGAGTCAGCCCTTCTTTTTCCAGAACGTATTTCCCTTTTTTATAAAATTCGCTTGAGGCTGAATCTAATGCAATGAAACAGTCCAGTCCAGGGTTATAGCCAGAGCTTTCGATAGCTGACACTAACAGCTCTACCGCTTCACTATTCGATTTCAGTGCTGGGGCAAAGCCGCCCTCGTCACCAACGTTTGTATTTAAATTTTTTGATTTTAGGATTTTTTTCAAGGTGTGGTAAATCTCGGAGCACATTCTCAAAGCCTGTGAATAGGTTGGTGCTCCCAAGGGGACAATCATAAATTCTTGGAAGTCGATAGTATTATCAGCATGTTTCCCACCGTTTAAGATATTCATCATTGGTACTGGGAGTGTTCGAGCAGTCTCTCCACCTAAATGTCGGTATAAAGGCAATTTATTGAATTGGGCTGCGGCATAAGCAACTGCTAAAGAGACACCGAGAATGGCGTTTGCGCCAAGGTTGGATTTGTTAGGAGTGCCATCTAGTTCTATTAGATGTTTATCGATTGATTCTTGATCGTGGACAGGACAACCTTGGATAGCAGGCTCAATCCGTTCCTCTATGTTCTTCATCGCTTTGAGAACGCCCATCCCATGGAACCGATCCTGATCGCCATCGCGTAGCTCAAGAGCCTCATGTGTTCCTGTAGAGGCACCGGAAGGTACCGAAGCATAGCCTCTAGTGCCATCGGTTAACTTTACTTCTACAAGTAGGGTGGGATTGCCTCTGGAGTCCAATATCTCCCTAGCCGTAAGTGATTCAATGGAAGCCATTTTTCACTCCTTGTCTGATACTTTCTATGGCTTTATCGACAGCATCTGATGCATTATTGGCGATAACAATTGATTCGTCTTTAGATTTGCTGGTAGCAAGTTTCCAGGTGCCGAGGCCAATGACCGGTATTTTATCTTGCAGTGCGTAGGCTATCTCCGATAGGGTACCATATTTACCGCCGACAGCGATCACTGCCTGCCCCGACCTTGCTACTATGGAATTCCTTGCATACCCAAGACCTGTAATGATAGGTATATCTACATATGGATTGGCGTCGAGGCGGTTATTGCTTGGCAGGATGCCGATAGTGAGCCCGCCTTCGGATTTAGCTCCACGGCATACGGCCTCCATCACTCCGTTAAGACCACCGCAGATAACAACTGCACCACGTTTGGCCAGCTCGCGTCCTACCTCCTCGGCGAGTTTGGACTCTCTCGCGCTGCAATTACTGGCGCCTATCACAGAGACGAAATATTTATCTTCCATTTTATAGCCTTTATAGCTGGGTGAAGGCGATTATAACATTCCTTACATATTTATAGCAACCGAGGTGTCGTAAGGATATTATACATTTAAAAATTACAGCTGTGTCGGTGTTAATTATATCTGTTCATGGCTGTCTCGATTCCCTCGCTGAGGATGCAGTCGATGACATCAGAGACTTGTACTACAACTTTACCAATGATTTGTTTATCCTCTGTCGGGAAATTGCTTAACACGAACGATACCTCATCGTCATCGGGTCGCCCGATGCCGACACGGATGCGAGTGAAATCATCGCTTCCTACCGAGTTGATGATTGAGGCGATGCCTTTATGTCCGCCGGAGCCGCCTTGCTGGCGTATGCGCATCTTGCCCAGTGGTAAATCCATATCGTCGCATATTACGATGATGTCGACGAGAGCCGCTTTGAAGCGGTGTATCAGCTGCCATACCGCCTGTCCGCTGAGGTTCATGAATGTGGTGGGCTTGGCCAGCACCACCGCTGTGCCATTGATATCGCCGGTGCCGAATCTGGCACGCATGCTGCGTTCGCGCCACCTCCGTTCTTTAATCTCGATTCTGTGGCGGCGTGCGAAATAGTCGAGGCATTGAAAGCCGACGTTATGCCGATTGTGAGCATATCCCTTACCTGGATTCCCAAGCCCGATTATAATTTTCATAGCATAAAAACTGTTCTGGGAGACTAGCCTCCGGCAAGCTTCTTGCCCATGGCTTTAAGTTCCGCAATATCCTCCAGAGTCGGCTTGCCCTTGGACATTACGCCCTCGCCGACCTTTTTCAAACTATAGGCAAAGGCTATGCCATCCAGGACATCGAGGGCTTTTCGCTTGCCCATACCGCTGCTGGTGAACGTGCAGTATGGCTTATCCTTTGTTTTTTCACGACATTGGATAAGTGTCCGATCAAAGAAGTCTTTCAGTGCGCCGGATATGTAGCCAAAGTTCGTCGGCGAGCCGAAGGCTACAGCGTCACATGAAATAAGGTCTCTATCCGTTGTATCAGACGCCTTTTTCATAACCACGGTCGCGCCTTTTACAGATTTGGCCCCTTCGGCAATTGCCTTAGCCATCTCCTCGGTGTTTCCGGTCTGGGTGGAATATACTATCAATACCTTGGCCATAATTCTCTCCTCTCCAAGTCTATTTAAATATCGCTTATTAGATATTATCAATCCCCTGTCCCCCACTCTTGGGGGAATTTTAAAAAGCTGGAGGACACCCCTAAAACCCCGGTCCTTCCTATATAGGAAGGACACCTCTAGTCGGCATCTTGCGATTAAATCCGAGTGTTTCCTAACCGATCAGCTTGAGGAATTCGTCCTCGCTAATTATTTTTACCCCCAGTTTCTGGGCTTTTTCTATTTTCGATCCGGGATCGGCACCTGCTACCACGTAAGTTGTTTTCTTACTTACGCTCGATCCGACACTGCCGCCGAGCGTTTTAATGCGTGCCTCCGCCTCGTTCCTGGTGAATGAGGCGAGCGTTCCTGTGAGCACGAACTGCTGGCCTTTGAGCGGCAAGTCCTTCTGTTTATCTTCACGCTCTTTTAAAGTGACGCCTGCTTGCTCCAGCCTTTCGATTATACTACGATTTCTCTCTTTATGAAAAAAGGCGACGATGCTTTCGGCTATCTTTGGGCCGATAGCCGGGATCTGCGTCAGTTCTTCCTCGGTCGCCTGTGATAACGCATCGATACTGCCGAAGTGATTCGCTAATATATCGGCGATCTCGGCACCTACATGTCTTATGCCCAGCGCGAAGATGACCCTTGCCAGCGGCCGCTCTTTGCTTTCGCTGATAGCATTAAGCATATTCTGGTCGCTTTTCTCCTCGATTCCGTCCATAGTCATGAGCTCTTGTTTGGTTAGGTAGTACAAATCGGCTGCGTCCTTCACCAATCCGTTTTCAATCAGGGCTGCGGCTATCTTCTCGCCGATGCCGTCGATATCCATAGCATTGCGTGAGACGAAATGAGCCAGCAAGCGATGCAGTTGTGCTGGGCACGATGCGTTGGTGCAGCGGGCTATGGCTTCGCCCTCAGGTTTGAATACTTCGCTGCCGCATACCGGGCAGCGGTCGGGCATGGCGAATACCTTTTCATCTCCGGTGCGCTTGGATTTCACAGGAGCGACGATTTCAGGGATCACTTCACCGGCTCGCTGTATGATTACCGTATCGCCGATGCGTAGGTCTTTGCGCCTGATGTCCTCTTCGTTGTGGAGGGTAGCCCGTTTAATTGTTACTCCTCCGACGGATACCGGCTCCAATATAGCATATGGATTCAAGCTGCCGGTGCGGCCTACGTTGATACCGATATCGAGCAGCTTGGTTGTGGCCTGTATCGAAGGGAATTTGTAAGCCACAGCCCACCGCGGGTCGTGGCCTACCGCGCCTAGTGCCTCTTGCAGTTCGAGCGAGTTGGCCTTGATCACGACGCCGTCGGCCTCGAATTCGAGCTTCTCGCGCTTGTCTAGCCAGAGCCGGTAGTACTCCGCGGCCTCGCTGATACTGGCGGCCTTTGAGCTGTAGGGACTTATTCGGAATCCCAGCGATTTGAGATATTCCATCGTTTCCCAGTGAGTCGACGGCGCTTTGTGTCCCGCGTCGCCGATGTAGCCGAGGGCGTATATGTATATATCCAGCGGTCGTTTGGCTGTGATGCGCGGGTCCAGCTGGCGCAGCGATCCGGCTGCGGCATTGCGCGGATTAGCAAATAGAGGCAGTTCTTCTTCGGCTCGCTCCTTGTTGAGCTTGGCAAATCCTGCCTTGGATAGATAAACCTCGCCCCGCACCTCGAATTTCCTAGGGGCATGCTTGGGAACAGTGAGCGGGATGCTTTTTATCGTCCTTAAATTTTGAGTGATATCCTCGCCGCGGAAGCCGTCGCCGCGTGTGGCACCGGTCGTCAGTTTGCCGTCAGTGTAGGTAAGGGCGACGGCGAGCCCGTCCATTTTAAGCTCACAGACGAAGTCTATCGCTTGATTTGGTATGAGGTTGGAAATTCGCTTATGCCAGGCGAGTAGCTCATCGTCGGAAAAGACGTTGGCCAAGCTTAGGAGCGGTTTAGGGTGCTCTACCACGCCGAATTCATTTATTGGCGCTGCGCCTACGCGCTGCGTGGGAGATTCTGGGGTAATTAGTGCTGGATACTGTTCTTCGAGCCTGCGCAGCTCGACCATCATCTGGTCGTATTCAGCATCGGATATCTCCGGGCTGTCCAGAGCGTAGTAACGATAACTATGATAGCTGAGCCGCTCCCGCAGTTCAGCTATCTGTTTTTTCGCTATTTCTATGTCTGGCACGAAGGTTTAACTCCGAGGATCAGAGCTTCACCAATTTCATCGTGTGTACTTCGGGCAATGCCCGAAGTTTTTTAAGAATATCTTCATTAACGGCTTCGTCGACTTCGAGGAGCAGCAGCGCGTTGCCCCTGCGCTCCAAACGGCCCAGGTGCATGGCGCTGATATTGATGTCGGCGTTGCCTAATATCGTCCCGACCGATCCGATAAGGCCCGGGCGGTCCTTGTGATCGCTGAACAGGAAGTATCCCACTCTGGGTATTATATCGATCCAGAAATCGTTGACCCTTATGATGTGGGGCTCTCCCCTTATGGCTGTGCCCGCGACTGTCAGGGTTCCGCTTGTAGTTTTAAGCTCAATGGTGATCACATTCGTATATACTTCACAGGCTGGGTCTGTGGTCTCGGAAATTTTCAAACCGCGCCTTTGTGCGATCATATTCGCATTGACCAGGTTGACCCTCTCCTCAACGGTGCCCTCGAGCAAACCGCCGATAATGTTGGCCTTCAGCGCTGAGGTATCGCAATTGGCGATCTCGCCTTCGTATTTAATGTTGATGCCATCCATCTGACCTTCGCCCAGCTGATGGAGCAGCTTGCCCATCAGTTTGCAGACGCCGATGAACGGGCCGATGATGGCGAGTGTCGCGGCAGGTATCCTGGGGATGTTCACTGCGTATCGCACAGGGTCTCCCTTGAGCACGGCGATGATCTCTTCCGCCACATCGGTTGATGCGAGTATCTGTGCCTCTGTGGTGGATGCGGCAAGGTGCGGGGTGACGATTATCTTCTCGCTCTTGAAGAGTATGTTATCTGTAGCTGGCTCCTTGGTGAATACATCGATGGCTGCGCCTGCGACCTTGCCTTCCTGGACTGCTTTATAGAGCAACTCTTCATCGATGATGCCGCCGCGGGCGCAGTTAATGATGCGGACGCTAGGCTTAACCTTTTCCAGTTCCTTCTCGCCTATAAGCCCCTTGGTTTTGCTGGAGAGCGGCGTATGCAGGGTGATGAAGTCTGACTCCGTGAGTATTTCATCGAAGGATACCATCTTCGCTCCCATGTTGTTGGCGAACTCGACGGAGACGAAGGGATCATATGCGATGACACGCATCGAAAGCCCTATGGCGCGTTTGGCGACCTCCGAGCCTACGTTTCCCAGCCCGACGATGCCCA
>CAZWOG010000013.1:0-5975 GCA_964635685.1 uncultured Dehalococcoidales bacterium
TGGCAGGATTATAAATATGAACAAGGCAACAGCTAGCCTTACCAAGGTCCCAAAGGAGAAATTGCTGCAGCGGACTGTGTTTCAACTGATGCCTGATAGTGCTGATAGATATCATAAAGATGATATGGAGGTGATCACATCTGGCAAACCGAAGACGAATATTGAAGAGCCGTTGGAGCTTCCCGATATGAAGAGGTGGCTCAAGACAGATAAACTGCCGATTAAGGATGAGGATGGTAATGTAATCGGTTTAATAGGTTTCTCCGTGGATATTACCGAGCGCAAGATGGCCGAGGAGGCGCTGCGTAACTCGGAAGAAAAACTGCGCCTGATGTTTGAGTCAATGACGGATGCCGTTGTATTAACCGATTTAAACGGAATCGTTGTAGATGTAAACGAAGCTGCACTTAAGATGTTCGGATACAGCAAGGAGGAGGCTATAGGGCTTAACGGTTTGGATATTATAGCCGTTGAAGACCGTGAGAGGGCAGTAAGAAATATCGCTAGCAGTGCAGCTGGCCCTGAGATTATAGGTGTGCAAGAGTATGACATTCTGACCAAAGGCGGCCAAAGGCGCAGTGCTGAGATAAGCGTTAATAGGCTGTCCGATGTCGCCGGCAAACCGTATGGGTTCATCACTGTTATTAGAGACGTGACGGAGAAAAAGAGGGTGGAGAAGGCGTTGAAAGAAAGTGAAAAGCGATACAGTTCCATCTTCAACAATCCTTTGAACATGGTCTTCATTCACGATGAAAATGGCGTCTTTGTCGATGCCAACAAGGCCGCTTTAAGTCGGCTTGGGTATACGCAGAGTGATTTAGGGCACGTGAGTTTCAAAGAGGTCGCTCATCCTGATGATATTGCGAAGGCATTTGAAGCTTTAGCGAAGGTCGTCGAAAAAGGATTTATGGATGAGCGGATTGAGTTAAGGCTTGTGTCCCGATCAGGAGAGGTGATCTGGGTTGAGGTTTATGAATTCCCGATTGAAATTAGCGAGGGAAAATATCGGGGTATGGGCATATCAGTAGATATAACAGAGCGCAGGAAGGCGGAGGAGGCGCTGCGGCAGAGCGAGGAACGCTATCGCCTAATAGCTGAAAACATGTCGGATGTTATCTGGATTATGGATTTGAATTTAAGATATCAGTATGTCAGTCCATCGATTGAGCATACGAGGGGATTCACAGTGGATGAGGCTATGGGAATGATGGCGCGGGACTATATTTCAGAAGAGTCCCTTAAGATAGTTACAAAGAGACTTGCAGATGAGCTTGAGTTGGAAAAGATTGGTGGGGCGGATCCGGACAGGGTGACGACAATGGAACTGGAAGTGAAGAAGAAAGATGGCTCCTGGATATGGATAGAAGTTAGGGTTACTTTCCTCCGTGACAATGAGGGCAAGCCCATCGGGTTTCTTGGCGTTTCGCGTGATATCACCGGGCGTAAGAGAGCACAGGAGGCGCTGAGGGATAGTGAGGAAAAACTGCGTATAATCTTCGATTCGATGGGTGATGCCGCTACTGTCGTTGATCTGCACGATAATATTATCAATTGCAACGAAGCGGCTGTGCGATTGCACGGGTTCGGCAGCAAGAACGAACTTATAGGCAGAAAAGCCTCGGAACTCGTTGCTGTTGCGGATCGTGAAAGGGCGGTCAAGGATGCTATAGGAGCGCTGAAAGAGCCCTATGTATCAGGAAGGGCGGAGTATAAGCTTCTGACTAAGGACGGAAGGGAATTCCAAGGTGAGTTCGGCATATCTGTACTGAAAGATAAATCAGGGAAGCCGGCCGGCTTTATAGGTTTAGCTCATGATATCTCCGAACGTAAGAGGGCGGCCGAGGCTCTGAGACAGAGCGAGGAGAAGCTGCGCCTGATGTTTGATTCCATGACGGATGGGGTTGTAGTAACTGATATGCAGCTGAACATTGTTGATGTTAACGAAGCTTCACTTCGCTTCTCCGGTTATTCCAGGGACGAATTAATAGGGCGAAACGGGATGATGCTGCTCCAAGAGAATGACCGGGATAGGTCTGCCGATATTGTCAACGCAATTGTTCAAGCCAAACGCGCGCAGGAGAAGCATGAACATACGTATGTACGAACTGATGATGCAAAGTCTGATATAGAAGTGACTACTTCTGTGCTGCGCGATTCCTCTGAGAATCCTATTGGTTTGGTTAATGTGGTGAGGGATGTCACCGAACGCAAGCGCATGGAGGAGGCATTAAGGAAGAGCGAGGAGATGTACAGGGATCTGGTGGAGAAGGAGCGGGATGTAATCTTCTCTGTGGATGCATTAGGCTTTATTACTTCCATTAACCCTGCTGTCAAAGGGTGGGGTTTTACACCTGAAGAGATATTAGGCAAGAACTTCATTGAACTTGTTCCCGAAGACTGGAGGGAGAAAACTGCGGTTGAACTGCAAAATGCACTGCTTACGTCGGGAGAGTTGACTGCTGAGACCAGGGTTATTCATAAGAGTGGGGAAGTTCTGCCCATCGAATACAGCGCTATGGTTATCAAAGAGGAAGGCAAATATGCAGGAGTGCAGGGTATCGTTAGGGATATATCAGGACGCAAGAAGGCTGAGGAAGCGCTGAGGCAGTCCGAGGAAAAGTTCCGTGTCATGTTCGAATCGATTTCGGATGGAATAAGCGTCATCGACTTGAAAACCGGGAAGATTGTGGATTCCAACCCGGCGGCATTACACATGTTCGGGTTGAGCAAGGAGGAAGCTGTAGGACAGGACGTCTTAAACTTTATTGCGGAAAGCGACCGCGTAAAGGTCGCTGAGGATATGCAAACCACCCTTGCTAAGGGCCGCAGCACGACGGCAGAGTGGTGCCTGCTGGACAAGGGAGGCAAAGAGTTTGATTGTGAAGCTACGGCTGCTGTTATTAACGATAGCTCCGGGTCTCCTGTCTTTATGGTGAATGTCATGCGTGATGTAACAGAGCGCAAACGCATTGAGAAAGAGCTGGATGATTATAGGGACAACCTGGAGAAGATGGTGCAGGAGCGCACCTCGGAGTTGATCAAGGCCAATAAAGATTTGAAACATGAGGTTACCGAGCGTAAAGAGGCAGAAGAGGCTTTGCGGGCCAGCGAAGAGAAATATCGCTTCCTTACAGAGAAGATGAACGATGTGGTCTGGACTACGGATTTGAATTTCCGCTCCACATATGTCAGCCCATCAGTAAGTAAGGTCCTCGGATTTACATCTGAGGAACGCTTGACGCAGGCCGCACAGAGCATTATGACCCCTGAGTCTTTGCAGAATGCTGCAAAGATATTGGCAGATGAGCTTGTACGGGAAGAGAAAGAAGGTTTAGATCCCAACAGGAGTATAATCTTAGATGTCGAGTACTACCATAAGGATGGCTCTACGGTATGGATGGAAAGCGTAATGAGCAGTATTCGGGATAATCGGGGGAAAGTGATCGGCCTTCACGGCGTTTCACGAGATATCACGGGGCGCAGGAAGTCGGAGCAGGCGCTTCGTGAGAGCGAGCGTAAATATAGGCAGCTCGTTGAGTTGGCGCAGGAAGGCATCTGGGTTATAGACGCTACTGGCAATACCACGTATGTAAACCCGCGCATGGCGAAGATGCTAGGGTATACGATGGATGAGATGCTGGGCAGGCACCTGTTCTCGTTTATGGATGAGAAGGAAGTGCCAGTTGCTAGAGAAAAGATGGAACGCCGCAGGCACGGAATCACCGAACGTCACGATTTTGAGTTCCTCAGGAAGGATGGGGAGAGGGTCTATACCCGCCTTGAAACGTCTCCAATCTTGGGGAAGGATGGGGAGTATGCTGGAGCACTGGCGGTAGTTGCTGATGTTACAGAGAGCAGGAAGATAGAAAACGCGCTGAAGATGTCAGAGGAAAAGCTGCGCGGCATATTCAACTCCATCCACGATGCTGTTGTGCTCACCGACCTTGAATTCACCATATTGGATGTGAATGATGCGTCGCTGGAGATGAGCGGGTGCAAAACCAAGGAAGAGCTGATAGGGATAAAAGGCTATGATCTTATCGCCCCGGAGGACTTTGCCAGGGCCATGGCTACCCAGCCTGAGGCTGTAGAGGGGCGTCCGGTACCTAGAGCCGAGTACAAGATTATCAATAAGCTTGGCAGGGAGATATGTGCTGATGTTGGGGTCTCCATGTATCATGACCCCTCAGGCAAGACAGCCGGATTTGTTACGGTTCTCAAGGACATTACCGAGCACAGGCGCATGGAGGATGCGCTGAGGGACTCCGAGGAAAAATTACGCATTATGTTCTCTTCCATGGTAGATGGCGTGGTTGTGACTGATCTTGAGGGAAAGATAACCGATCTGAATGAGGCGCAACTCCGCATGTTCGGGTATAAGGAGAAGAAGGAAATTATAGGCAAAGGTGGATTTGATTACATTGTAGAGCGGGATCGTGACAGAGCGTTTAAAGAGATGCTCAAGGTTTTTGAAGAGGGGTACAACATTGGTGCAACATATGGAGTGGTAGATAATGAAGGTAAGGAGTTTGAGTCTGAGCTCAGTACCGCCCTGCTGCATAATGCTGTGGGAAAACCGGCCGGGTTAATTACCGTCATGAGGGATGTTACCGAGCGCAGGCGGATGGAGCAGGCGCTGCGGGACTCGGAGGAGAAGCTGAGGATTATCTTCGAATCTATCGGAGATGGGGTCATAGTCACTGATCTGGAGGGCATAATAACCGAAACTAACGAGGCCGCGGCACGTTTAGGCGGCTGGCCCGATAAGTCCAAGCTCATAGGTATGAGCGGTTTCGACTTTGTTGCCGAGAAGGAGCAGTCCAAGCTGGTTACCGATATGATAAGGGCTCTGAAAGAACAGAAGAATATAAACGTGGAGTATTCTGTAAAGGCTAAAAATGGGCGGGAATATCAAAGCGAAGTGAACATTACGCTGCTGCGGGATGCATCGGGTAGCCCAAAAGGCATTGTCAGCGTCATCAGGGATATCACTGAGCGCAAGCGGATGGAGCAGGATCTGCGTGATTCGGAGGAGATGTCCCGCGGTATGCTTGAAAGCGCTGCAACTGCGGTCTGTATCGTCAAGGACGGTGAGTTCCAGTATGTGAGCCCTATGTTTGCGGAGATGACTGGCTATACGGTAGATGAGCTTATAGGTACGGTTTCCACTTCTTATATACATGAGAATGACAGGGATAGAGTGATGCGGGAAGCTGTGGCTAACCTAAAGGGAGAAACCACCGCTCCTCATGAGTACAGGCTCTTGCGGAAGGATGGGAGCTTCATATGGATTCTGGAGAAGATTGCTTCCA
Organism: uncultured Dehalococcoidales bacterium; assembly: GCA_964635685.1. Classification (GTDB taxonomy): domain Bacteria; phylum Chloroflexota; class Dehalococcoidia; order E44-bin15; family E44-bin15; genus JAYEHL01. The sequence continues at coordinate 5,313 of CAZWOG010000013.1, forward strand.
TCCAGTACAAAGGTGAGAGGGCGGCAATCGGGAACCTCTTAGATATCACCAGGCTCAAGCGGGTGGAGGAGGCACTGCGAGATTCAGAGGAGAAACTGCGGCTCATATTCGCTTCGATACCGGACGGAGTAACAATGACCGATTTGAACGGCATGATTATAGAAGAGAATGATGCCGGAGTCAGGCTGTCAGGATTCACCTCCAAAGATCAGGTCATCGGGCTCAACGGCTTCGATTTTATTGCCAGTAGTGATAGAAGCAGGGCTCTTGCAGATCTGCCGAAGATATTCGAGACGGGCGTCAGAGGTCCCCTGGAATACAGAATGGTAAGCAATGACGGCAGGGAATATGACGGCGAAATAATAGCCGCAATGATACGGGATAAGTCCGGGAATCCACAGGGGTTCATTACGGTCATCAGGGATGTTACAGAGCGTAAAAAAGCTCGTGAGGAACTTCAGGAATCGCAGGAAATGACGCGCGGCATGTTAGAGAGCGCTGCTACCGGTATTTATCTGGTTCAGGATGGGAAATTTAAATATGTTAACCCGCTCTTCGCGGGGATATCCGGGTATGCTCCTGAAGATTTGCTGGGTTCCGATTCGATGAATTATATACATTCTGATGATAGGGAAGTTGCCAGGATAAAGGTGATAGAAAATC